>JAFZAM010000010.1 GCA_017557265.1 Oscillospiraceae bacterium
CGGGCAGCCCGAGCTGGAGCGCGCTGTCGACGCAGGCCTTGACTATGGCGGCGGCCGTCGGATAGGCGAGGCCGACGTCCTCGGAAGCTATGACGAGAAGCCGCCTGCAGGGCGAGAGCAGGTCCCCCGCCTCGAGCAGCCGCGCGAGGTAGTGCAGCCCCGCGTCGGGGTCCGAGCCGCGGATGGATTTCTGCAGCGCGGAGATGATATCGAAGTGCGCGTCGCCGTCTCTGTCGTAGCGCATGGCGCTCTTCTGGGCGACCGCCTCGGCGTCCGCGAGGGTCAGCTTCACGGCGCCGTTTTCGTCGGCTCTCGCGCCGTAAAAGAGCAGCTCGACGGCGTTTATCGCCTTGCGCACGTCTCCGCCGCAGCCGTAGGCTATCTTCTCGACGACGCCCTCCTCGAGGTCGGCTTTGACGCCCTGCTTTCGCTCCATGAAGGCGATCGCGCGCTCTACGGCGGGGACGGTATCCTCCGGCGAGAGGGCCTTGAACTCGAAGACCGTGCTCCGGCTGAGTATGGCGTTGTATACGTAGAAATACGGGTTTTCCGTCGTCGAGGCGACGAGGCTTATCTTCCCGTTTTCGATGTATTCGAGCAGCGACTGCTGCTGTTTTTTCGAGAAATACTGTATCTCGTCGAGGTAGAGAAGAATGCCGTTCGGGGCGAGCATGGTGTCCACATCGCCGATGACGGCCTTTATGTCGGCGACGCCCGCGGTCGTCGCGTTGAGCTTTCGCAGGGCGCGCTTGGTCTCCCTCGCGATGATGCCCGCGACGGTGCTCTTCCCCGTCCCCGAGGGGCCGTAGAAGATGAGATTGGGGACGTTACCGCTCTCGATTATGCGGCGGAGCATCCCGTTTTCGCCGAGTATATGCTTTTGTCCGACGACGTCCTCGAGGCTCTGCGGCCTGAGCTCGTCCGCCAGCGGTCTTATCATATTATGTCAACCTTTCCAGATGCCGCAAAAGCCCTTTTTCGGGACTCGACAGCGCGGATAAATATGATATAATGGGTCAGATATAAGCGGCGGGCGCGGCCCGCCAGGACAAGGGGAAAAAGATATGGGAAAGACGTCCGAAAAGACGCGCGCGGCGAAGATCGTCGCCCTTCTGGCGGCGGAGTATCCGGACGCCGTGTGCTCGCTTACATACGAAAAGGACTGGCAGCTGCTCTTCGCGACGCGCCTCTCTGCGCAGTGCACGGACGAGCGCGTCAATATGGTAACGCCCGGGCTCTTCGAGCGCTGGCCGAGCCTCGAGGCGCTGGCCGGTGCGGATATAGAAGAGCTCGAGGAGGCAGTTCATTCGTGCGGCTTTTTCCGCTCGAAGGCGCGGGACATAAAGGCCTGCGCGGCCGTCCTGCTCGAAAAGCACGGGGGCGTCGTCCCCGATAACATGGAGGAGCTCCTCGCCCTGCCGGGGGTCGGCCGCAAGACGGCGAACCTCATCCTCGGCGACGTCTACGGCAAGCCCGCCATCGTCGCGGACACGCACTGTATACGCATCTCCAACAAGCTCGGGCTCGCCCATACGAAGGACCCGCACGGCGTAGAGACGGAGCTTCGCGCGCTCATAGACCCGGCCGAGGGCAGCGACTTCTGCCACAGGCTCGTCATGCACGGCCGCGCTGTCTGCACGGCGCGCTCCCCCGCCTGCGAAAAATGCGTCCTCGCGCCGCTCTGCCCGGGAAAAACTAACGGCTGAGCAGCTGCTCGACCCTTGCGAGGTCGGCCTCGTCGTTGACTCCGAGGAGCTGGTCTCCGAGCGGCATGGCGAAGGCTCCGACGCGGTGCCCCGCGTTCCTGATGAGCTCCGCGAGGTCGGTCAGGTAGTACTCGCCCTGCGCGTTCTCGTTGCGGAGGCCGGCGAGCGCTTCGAGCATGGGGCCGGCGCGGAAGACGTAGACCCCGCTGTTATACTCGCGCACGAGGTCCTGCTCGGGAGTGCAGTCCTTCTGCTCGACTATCCTCTCAAATTCACCGTCCGCGCCGCGGATTATGCGGCCGAACGCCATTTTTTCATCGTAAACGCCTGTCAGTACCGTGCAGGCGTTTTCTTTTTGTCTGTGCTCGGCGGCGAGCGCCTCGTAGGTCTCGCGCCTGAGCATGGGCATATCCCCGCAGCAGACGAGCACGTCCGTCTCCGGCGAGGGTATCTCGCCTCTCGCGCAGGCGAGCGCGTGACCCGTCCCGAGCTGCTCCTCCTGAGCGGCGAAGCGGTACCCCGGGAAGGCCTTCATGACCTGCTCGCGCTTGTAGCCGACGACAATGACGGTCTTTTCCGGCTCTATGAAGTCCAGCGCGTCGAGCACGTAGGCGAGCAGCGGCCTGCCCGCGGCGAGGCGCATGACCTTCGCGACGCCGGTCTTCTCCGAGCCGAGCCTTTTCCCTTTTCCCGCCGCGAGGACGACTGCCATCATATTCATAGGATTTCCCTCCTCAGCCGAGCCTCGACGTCTCGAGCATGACGCGCGCGTCGAAGCCTCCGAGCCTGATGAGCTCGAGCACGCTCTCGAGAGCGACCGGGCTCTCCTCGTCGGTCCTGATTATAACGGTCTCCGTGTCGGTCGCGGCGAGAAGTCTCGCGGACGCCTCGGCGTAGCCGTAGTCTCCTTCCGCCGCGAGGACGTCCGCGTCCGCGTCGAAGCAGAGGCGCAGGCCCATATCCTCCGCGGCGGCTCCGTCGCCGTCGAGCGAGGCGGCGAGCAGCGTGCGCGATACGGC
>JAFZAM010000117.1 GCA_017557265.1 Oscillospiraceae bacterium
ATAGTAAACGCCGCGAACTCCTCCCTGCTCGGCGGGGGCGGGGTCGACGGGGCGATACACGCCGCCGCAGGCCCCGGGCTTCTCGAAGAGTGCCGGACGCTCGGCGGCTGCGAGACCGGCGGCGCGAAGATCACCAAGGCCTACGACCTGCCCTGCAAGTTCGTCATTCACGCGGTCGGCCCGGTATGGGGCGGCGGCGGTCACGGCGAGGAGGAGCTCCTGCGCAGCTGCTACCGCAAGTCGCTCGAGCTCGCCGAACAAAACGGCTGCGAGAGCGTCGCCTTCCCGCTCATCTCCGCCGGCGTCTTCGGCTACCCGAAGAACGAAGCATTCGCGGTCGCGGTCGACGAGATAGGGCGCTATCTTACGGCGAGCGACATGAACGTCATCCTCACGGTCTACTTCCGCTCGAACGACAGCGTGCGCGGCAGGCTCTACGAAGCGCTCAGAGCCAAGCTCTACTCCGAGCCTGCGGCTTACGGAGCGGCCGCAAGGACGTCAGCTCCGTCGGCGAAGCCCGCGCGGCGCATGAGCGTCCGCTTCAAGAAAGAGAGCAGGCCGGATGCGTCTTTCGCCTTCATGGCCGAAGCCCGCGACGAGGCTTCGCTCGAGCAGCGGCTCAAGACCATTGACGAGAGCTTCTCGCAGATGCTGCTGCGCAAGATAGACGAGCTCGGGATAACGGACGCGGAGTGCTACCGGCGCGCGAACATCGACAGGAGACTCTTCTCGAAAATACGCTCCGACGTCAATTACAAGCCGAGCAAGGCGACAGCGCTCGCCTTCGCGATAGCGCTGAAGCTCCCGCTCGAGGAGGCGCGCGAGCTCCTGATGAAGGCGGGCTTCGCCCTCTCGCCGAGCAGCAGGTTCGATATCATCGTCGAATTCTATATCGAAAACGGCGTTTACGACGTCTTCGAGATAAACCGTGCGCTTTTCGACTTCGATCAGCCGCTGCTCGGAGCGTAAAAAAAGAAAAGGACGGACGCGTGAAAGCGTCCGTCCTTTGCTTTACGCAGCGGCCTCGAGCATGCGCTCTATGCTCACGGCGTATCCCTTAGTCGGCTCGTTTACGAGCACGTGCGTGACCGCGCCGACGAGTTTGCCGTTTTGTATGACCGGGCAGCCGCTCATGCCGCGGACTATGCCGCCCGTAAGGGCGATGAGGCGCTCGTCCGTGACCTCGACGAGCATGTCGCGCCCCGCTCCGCGGCCGAATATCCTGGTTATCTTTATCTCGTACCTCTCCGGCTCCGAGCCTGCGACCGTCGCGATGAGCTCAGCCCTGCCCTCTTTTATCTCGCCGGGCTCCGCGGTCGGGAGCGTTTCGCCGCCGAAGGCGTCTCCGTCCGCCGTGCCGAACACTCCGAACTCGGTGTTGCGCTCGACAGAGCCGATCCCTTCCGTCGAGAACGAGCCGGCGAGCTCTCCCGGCTTGCCTCCCTCGCCATGCCTGACCGCGGTTATCCGCACGGACGCGACGGTACCGCCGCGCAGGGGCAGGATATATCCCGTCTCGGGGTCGCTCACGCTGTGCCCGAGCGCGCCGTAGGTCCCGGTCCCGGGATCGTAGTAGGTCACTGTCCCGACGCCGGCTATCCTGTCTTTTATCAGCACGCCGAGCTCGAGACTGCCCGAAACGCCGACTGCGGGCCGAAGCTTAAGCTCGTGCACAGCACCGCGCCGCGCGACAGTCACGGTCATCTCATCTCCGGCGCAGTCGTCGAGGACGCTCGTCAGGTCCTCCGCCGAGCTTACGCGCCGTCCGTCTATCTCCGTGATGACGTCGCCGACTTTCATGCCGCTCTCCTCGGCGGGTCTCCTCTCGCCGTCCGCAGTCTCGACCGCGCGAAAGCCGCATACGAGCGCGCCGTCTATCTCCAGCGTTATCCCGACGGCTCTCCCGACCGGGACGAGGCTCCCGCCAGCCGCCGCTGCGTTCAGCGGCAAAGCGAACAGTATCGCGGCGCAAAGAAGCGCCGCCGCCTTTTTCCTTATGCCCGCTCCCATTTTCCCGCCTCCGCGCCGAAGGCGTCAAATATGCCCATTTTTCTCCGCTCCTTCCTGCCGTCCGCCGCTCGCCGGACGGCTCGCTTATATTGCTCCGCGGCGGGGAAATAAAACGCGGCTCCGCGTAACAAAATGAAGCAGAATAACCACCGACCGCAGGCGAGTCTCAGCCGTTTCGGCGCGTGAGCGCGAAGCGGCAGGGCGGGCTTGGTCTTATTGGCTCTCAAAAGCATAAGATGATAAAAAACGGGAGGTGTTTTCGCTGCTTATAAAGCAAGGAGACCGCGGACCGCGCGTACAGCTGCTGCAGCTCGGACTTACGCGCGCGGGTTTCCCGCCGAGGGGCGGGACGGACGGCATTTTCGGACCGGGCACGCGCGACGCGCTTTTGCGATTTCAGAGGGTAAATTCACTGCGCGCGGACGCCGTCGCCGGTCCTGAGACCATGGCGGCGCTCGGGCCTTGGCTCGCCGGATATACGACAATCACGGTCAGGCCGGGCGATACGATGTATAAGCTGGCGCGGAGGTTTTCCGCCGACCTCGCGGCCGTCATGGCGGCAAATCCGGGCGCGGACCCGCTCAATTTACGCATAGGCTCGAAGCTGGTCGTGCCGCTGCCCTTCGACGTCGTGCCGGAGGATATCGCGCTGACCTCTGAGCTTCTCGCGCTGTGCATAGAAGGCCTCGCGGCGAGGTATCCTTTCATGGAGACTTCCTCCGCGGGGCGGAGCGTCAAGGGGCGCGGGCTTTACGTCGTTTCGATCGGCAAAGGTCAAAAAAGCCTTTTTCTCAACGCGGCGCATCACGCGAACGAGTGGATCACGGGTCTGTTCGCGCTGCGTTTTGTTGAAAACTATCTCAAAGCGGTCGCATCGGGCGGAGATATCGAGGGATACGACGCCGCCTCGCTTTATTCTGCCGTCCGCTTCGTCTGTCTACCCCTGGTAAATCCCGACGGAGCCGACCTCGTTACGGGATTTATCGCGCCGGGGAGCGCTCGATACGAGGACGCGCTCGCAATGAACTTTCCGCCGGTCGCGTTTCCCTCCGGGTGGAAGGCGAACATCGAGGGGACGGACCTCAATCTGCAGTATCCCGCCGGATGGGAGAAGGCGCGGGAGATAAAATTCGCGCAGGGCTACACGAGGCCGGGCCCACGAGATTACGTCGGTCCCGCGCCGCTGACCGCGCCGGAGAGTCGCGCGGTCTATGAACTCACGAAGGCAAACGATTTTCAGATGACGCTCTCGTATCACACGGCGGGCGAGGTCGTCTACTGGAAATACGACGGCTTCGAGCCTCCGCTCTCGCGCGAGACAGGCGAAAAGCTCTCGGCGGCGAGCGGATACCCGCTCGAGACTACGCCGTACGAGTCCGGCTACGCCGGCTACAAGGACTGGTTCATTCAGGCATACGACAGGCCGGGATATACAGTTGAAGCCGGCAGCGGAACGAGCCCGCTCCCGCTGACTCAGTTTCGAAGAATTTACGCCGCGAACGCGCCGCTCGTTGCAGCGGCTCTCGATATTGTCTCAAGGGCATAAAAAAAGACGGCGCGGGAGATGATCCCGCGCCGTCAGGCTGATTCTTTTTATTCGGGGAACTGCGAGCCGATGAGCTCCACGAGCGTATCGACGGCCTGCTGCTCGTCGGGACCGTCGCCGATGAGGGTTATCTCGGTGTCCTTCGTTATGCCGAGAGAAAGCAGTCCGAGCAGGCTCTTGGCGTTGACGCGCCGCTCTTCCTTCTCGACCCAGATGCTGCTCTTGAACTCGTTGGCTTTCTGTATGAAGAACGTGGCGGGTCTGGCGTGGAGCCCGACTTCATTTTCCACAGTTGCTTTTCTGATATACATGGCACATCATCCTTTCAGTCAGATAACGAAAAGCCGAACTTTTTGACTGGTATCATACTAACAAATAAAAACGCAATCGTCAATATCTGTTTTTAATGCTTCAATTCGACGACGGTGACGCCCGTCTCGCCCTCGCCGTACTTGCCGAGGCGGAAGCTCCTGACGCTCGGATTTTTGCGCAGCATGGTCTGAACGGCGGCGCGCAGAGCGCCGGTCCCCTTGCCGTGGATAATGGTCACGGTGTTGAGCTTCGCCATGACGGCGCTGTCTATATAGCGCTCGGCCATGAGGACGGCCTCGTCCGCCTGCAGTCCGCGCAGATCGATATCCGGCGGGCAGGACATGGAAGAGAGCTTCGCCGTGGAGCGCTCGATATACTTCTTCGTCTCGCTCGCGACGCCCTCGAGCAGCTTCACCTCTTCGGGCTTGGCGGTTATCTTCATGATGCCCGCCTGAAGGGTAAGCGTCCCGTCCGGGGATACGGAGATGACCTCAGCCCTCGTCCCGAGCCTGCGTATCTCGACCGTGTCGCCGGCCTCTATATCGCGCGGCGGCGCGGCGGGTTCCTCCTCGGGCTGCTCCTCGCCGAAGGAGTCGGACGCGTCGTTGAGCTTTCCGGCGAGCTTGGCGCGCGCCTCGTTCATGCGCCGGACGTTCTCGTTGGTCATGGAGAGCTTTCGAAGCTCCTTGAGCTCGTCGAACGTCTCGTCGGCGGCGCGTCTGGCGCCGTCTATGATGCGCTCGGCCTCGCGCCTTGCTATGAGCGCGGCCTTCTCCTTCTCCGCCTCGACGGACTTGCGCAGCTCCGCCGCGCGCTCGGAATCGCGCCTCGCCTGCTCGAGCAGGACGCGGGTCTCCTCGCTGCGCTTTTCCATCGTCTGGCGCTCCTTCTGGAGCACCTCGAGGACCTTTTCGAGCTCGGCGTCGCCGGTCTCGATGCGCTTCGAGGCGTCCTCTATTATCGACTCGTCGAGCCCGAGGCGGCGGGAGATCTCGAAGGCGTTGGACTTGCCCGGGATGCCCATTATGAGCCTGTAGGTCGGTCTGAGCGTCTCGACGTCGAACTCGCAGGAGGCGTTCATGACGCCGGGCTCCGTCGTCGCGTAAATTTTCAGCTCCGCGTAGTGCGTCGTGACGGCGAGCTTCGCGCCGAGGCGTCTCGCGTGCTCGATGACGGAGATGGCGAGCGCCGCGCCCTCGGCGGGGTCCGTGCCCGCTCCGAGCTCGTCGAACAGCAGGAGCGAATCCTCGCCCGCCTCCTTGAGGATGGAGACGATGTTAGTCATGTGCGAGGAGAACGTCGAGAGCGACTGCTCTATGCTCTGCTCGTCGCCGATATCGGCGAGTATCTTTCCGTAGACCGGCACGCAGCTGCCGTAGTCGGCGGTCACGTGCAGGCCGCACTGCGCCATCGCGCAGAGCAGGCCCAGGGTCTTTATGCTGACGGTCTTGCCGCCGGTATTCGGCCCCGTTATGACGAGAGTGTCGAAATCGCCGCCGACGGCGATATCGATAGGCACGGCCGAGCCCTTCGGCAGGAGCGGATGGCGCGCCCTGCGAAGGACCGTCTTCCAACCCTCGGAGAGCTCCGGCTCGGAGCAGTTTAACAGCGACGAGAGCTTCGCCTTGGCGAAGATGAGGTCGAGGCGCGCGATGATGTCGTAATCCGTGCGTATGTCGTCCTCGAAGTTCGCGGACTCGTCGGAGAGCTCCATGAGGATGCGCTCTATCTCGCGCTTTTCCTTGACCTCGAGCTCCCTTATCTCGTTGTTGGCCTCGACGACGCTCATAGGCTCGATAAAGAGCGTTGCTCCGCTGGAGGAGACGTCGTGGACGAGCCCGGCGACGGAGCCTCTGTGCTCGGCCTTGACGGGGATGACGTATCTGTCTCCGCGCTGCGTGATTATGGGCTCCTGCAGAGCCTTCTGGTAGGAGGCGGAGGTTATCATGCGCTGGAGAATCTCGCGGACGCGGGCGTTCGCGGCGCGTATCTTGCGGCGTATCATGGCGAGCTCGGAGCTGGCCGAATCAGCCATTTCCTCCTCGCTCACGATGCTGTCGGTTATCCTTTCTTCGAGGTATTTGTTCGGGTGCAGCGAGCGGAAAAGCCCCGTCAGCGAGCCCGCGTCGGAGGCGTCGGCGTAGGCCGCGACGCTTCTCGCGCAGCGCAGCACGACCGCGATGTCGAGAAGCTCGCGCATATTGAGCATGCCGCCCATCCTCGCGCGGCCGAGCGACTCGCCCACGTCGCGCACGTCGGAGATGGCGGGCGTCCCCTTGACGACGAGGAGCTTTTTCGCGTCGGTCGTCTCGCTCAGTCTGTCGGCGACCTCAAAGCGGTTTGTCGAAGGCTTCAGCGAGCGGGCTCTGCTCTTCGCCTCGGCGCAGACGGCCTCGGATGCGAGCATTTCGAGCACGGCGGGAAGCTCGAGCACGTTGAGTGATTTTTCAAAAAGGTCCATATCAAGACTCCGGAACGATTCTTACGTCGTAGTAGTATTCGAGCGAGCGGAAGCGCCGCTCGAGGCATTCGGAAACGTATTCCTCCGCTGCGCGCATGAGGCGCTCCATAGCGGGAGCGGGAAGCGCGAAGGAAAATGCGGAAGCGCCCTGCGCCGAGACGATGTGCCGCATCGCCTTGAGCGAATCGGCGCAGAGCTCGGCCTTTTTCCCGGGGAGCGCGGAGCGGCAGGAGGCGCAGCAGACGGCGCCGCCCTCGAGGTCGAGAAGCGGGCGCTCCGGCTCGGCTTCGCCGCAGACGGAGCAGCCCTCGAGCATGGGCTCGTAGCCGGCCAGGCACATGAGCCTGAGCTCGAAGACGGGCTTTATTATCTCGGGCGGGAACCTGCCCTTGCTCAGCAGATACAGGCAGTTCAGCCCGAGGCGAAGTATCTCGGGATCGGGCATGTCCTCGTTGGAGACGGTCTCGAGGATCTCGGCAAAGTACGTCCCGAGCGCGAGCGAGCAGATATCTATACGGAGCTCCTCGAAGAGCTCTATCGTCGCCGCGTCGTTTAGATACCAGCGGCCGCGGCTCCCGGAGAGGGTCATCTCGGAATAGGCGAGCAGCTGCGATGCAGCGGCGGTCTTGCTGCCCCTGCGCTTGGCTCCGTTTGCCGAGACCGTCATCTTCCCGTCGGTATCCGTGAGCACGGTCAGTATCCTGCTGCTCTCCTTATAGGGCACCTCGCGCAGGACGAGGCCCTTGACGGTCTTTACCATGTCAGTCTTCTTTTTTGAAGCCGAGGTCGTTTAAGAAGGCCGGTCTGTCGCGCCAGTTCTCCTTGACCTTGACCCAGGTCTGCAGATAGACCTTGTAGCCCATGTAATTTTCGATGTCCCGGCGCGAGAGCTCGCCTATCTTCTTGAGCATAGAGCCGTTCTTGCCGATTATGATGCTCTTGTGGCTCGACTTCTCGCAGTAGATGTTGACCTCGACGTCGATGACGTCGTTGTCGCGCTGGGAAAAGCGCGTCACCTCGACGGCCGTGCCGTGCGGTATCTCGTGGTCGAGGCAGCGGAGCATCTTTTCGCGGATGAGCTCGGCGATTATCTGCGAATCGGACTGATCGGTCACCATGTCCTCGGGAAAGAGCGCGTGGCCCTCGGCGGCGTAGCCGGAGAGGACGGATACGAGCTCGTCCACGCCCTCGCCGCTCTGCGCGGATATGGGGACGATATGCTCGAAATCGTACGCCCCGGAATAGGCGGCGATGACGGCGAGAAGGTCCTCCTTCTTGACGGTATCTATCTTGTTTATCGCGAGGACGACGGGGACCTTCGCAGCCTCGAAGCTCTTTATGAGCTCCGCCTCCTGCGGCCCGACGGAGGGGACGGGCTCGACCATCATGAGTATCGCGTCGGAGCCGGATATCGACCCGCGCACGACGTTCACCATATACTCCCCGAGCTTGTTGCGCGGCTTGTGAAAGCCCGGCGTGTCGACGAAAACGAGCTGCGTGTCGCCCCTGTTCATGACGGCGTATATCCTGCCGCGCGTCGTCTGCGGCTTATTGGTGACAATGGCTATCTTCTCGCCGACGAGGGTGTTCGCGAGCGTGGACTTTCCCACGTTCGGCCTGCCGGCGATCGTTATGAGAGCGCATTTAGTTATCTCCATCGTTCTTCTCCTTGGCATATCCCATGCCGAGCAGCTCCATGACGGCCTCTTCCCTGCTGCGCATGAGTTTTTTGTCCTCACCCTCGTCGACGTGGTCGTAGCCGAGCAGGTGGAGCGAGCTGTGCACGGCGAGATAGCTTATCTCGCGGGTGAATCCGTTGCCGTACTCCTCGCCCTGCGCCTGACAGCGCGGCAGGGATATGACCATGTCGCCGAGCATGACAGCGCCCGTCTCCGGGTCTATATCGCACTCTCCCGCGTCGAACGCGCCGGGGGTCAGCTCATTGAGCGGAAACGAGAGCACGTCCGTCGGGCGGTCTATACCGCGCTGGGCGGAGTTTATCTCGCGTATGCCCTCGTCGTCGGTGAAGACTACGTCGACCTCGAAGGGCACGTTCACTCCCTCGGCGCGCATTGCGGCGCGGACGGCCTTCCTGACGGCGCGCTCCGCTCCGAAATGGCCGAGACCCTTTTTGTCTCTGGTTATCCTGACGTCCTTCAAGGCTTATCTCCTGCTTTTCGTCTGCTTCGGAGGCTGCTGCTCGCGCGGCTTTTCGAAGCGGTCGTAGGCCTCGATTATCTTCTGGACGAGCTCGTGGCGTACGACGTCGGCGCCGGTCAGCTTGTGGATGGCGATGTCCGGCACTCCCGCGAGGACGCGGACGGCCTCCTTCAGGCCGCTGACCTTATCCGCGGGGAGATCTATCTGCGTGACGTCGCCGGTGATGACTATCTTCGAGCCGAAGCCGAGGCGCGTAAGGAACATCTTCATCTGCTCGCGCGAGGTGTTCTGCGCCTCGTCGAGGATGATGAAGCTGTCGTCGAGCGTGCGCCCGCGCATGTACGCCAGCGGCGCGACCTCGATGTTGCCGCGCTCAAGGTACTTGTTGTAGGTCTCGGCGCCGAGCATGTCGAACAGCGCGTCGTAGAGCGGACGCAGGTAGGGGTCGACCTTGCTCTGCAGGTCGCCGGGCAGAAAACCCAGCCGCTCGCCAGCCTCGACGGCGGGGCGGGTCAGAATGATGCGGTTTACCTTCTTGGCCCTGAACGCCGTCACGGCGCAGGCGACCGCGAGATAGGTCTTGCCGGTGCCCGCGGGTCCGACGGCTATCGTGACCGTATTTTTGTTAATGGCGTCGACGTATTCCTTCTGGCCTATGGTCTTGGCCTTGATGGGCTTGCCCTTGGCCGTTATGCACACGACGTCCTCGGCGAGCTCGCCTATCTTGTCGGCGAGGCCCTCCTTTACGAGGCGGAGGATATAGCGCACCTTCTGCGAGTCGATGTTCTCCCCGCGCGAGGCGAGCGTCATCAGGCCGTCTATGGCCTCCTCGGCCAGCATCACGGACTCCGGCTCGCCGGAGATGTGCAGCACCGAGTCGCGGTCGGTCACGCTGACCTCCAGATCGCTCTCGATGATGCGCAGGTTCTCGTCGAACGAGCCGAATACGTTGACTATGTTCTCCATCCTGTCGGCGCTGACGGTTCTCTCTATCATGTATCGGGTTCTTCCTCTCGTGTTTGTATGAGCGGGACTTCGCCGGCTATCTCCTCGACGCACTCGGCCCTGAGCACGACGGTCACGGAGCTCCCGTCTGAAAAGGCCTCGAACCGCTCGGATACGACCTCGCCGTCGCGGAGCATGGCGCAGAGCCTTCTGTCGAGGTCCGTTTTTAGCATCGTCTCGGCCTCGAGGTACGGCGTCCTCGCGGGCTCGGTATCGTACGCGGCGGAGATCGTCCCGCGCTCGGACAGCGGCAGCGGAGCGCCGAAGAGCTCCGCTCTCCCGTCAAACAAGATATTATCACAATCACGGTCGAAAATTCTACTGTTAATATACAAATTTACCCTCAAATCGCCGAGAAGGAGCGCGGTTTTCCGGTTTTCCGCGCCGGTATATATCTTCGCCCCGTACTCGAGCGGCGCGCAGGCCGAGAGGACGTACCACGTCCGGGCGCGCACGGAGCCGCAGCTGTGGACGAGGCGCATCTCGCCCGAGATGCCGGCTACCTCGCCGGATATGAGCTTCTGCCCCTTGAGCACTGTGTCGCCTGCCTCGACGAGCCCCTGCCCCGCGAAGTCGTCTACGGAAACGACGACGCCCGTCTTCAGCGCGGCCATGTCGCAGGGCGGGCCGGCGTTGAGTATGGCGGGCGGTGAGCGGCGCTCGCGGACGATGACGGTCATTACGCAGCCCTTGATGTTTATCCCGACCCAGCTCAGGCGTCCGACCTTCATGCGTATAAAGGACGCGGCGTACTCTCTGTCAGCCGTCGGGCCGAAGCAGCCGACGCCGAAGCCGGACTCCGAGAGCGCGGAGATTATCTCGCCGGAGGGGACGGCGACGTTGCCCTCGACGCGCACCTCCCAGATAACGAGCGAAAAATAAAAAGCGGCGAGGACTGCGACAGCGGCCGCGCTCAGCAGAGCGAGCCGTCTTTTGAACCTCGCGGCAAAGACGAGCGCGCCGCGCCTTTTCACGACCCTCGCGGTAAGGCCGCAGTCCTCCGCGGCGGCGACGAGGGCCTTTTCACGGTATTTAAGGCAGGCCGCAGTCAGCTTTCCGTCCTCCGTCATGCGCGCGGACCGGAAGGGTATCCCCCGCGCGGCGAATACGTTCAGCGCGCGCTCCGGCCTCGACCCGGCGATCTCGACGTAAGACGAGCCGAGCGCGCCTTCAAACAGCCTTCCCACGTCAGTCGGCGAAGCTGACGGAATCTATCGTCCCCGATACCGTCAGGAAGCTCCCGCTCATCGAATCGACGGAGAGGCCGCGGCCGGATATGCGCAGGCTCCCGTCCGAGAGGCGGACAGTGATCCCCTCGGGCGAAAAATCGCTTATGCCCCTGTGCGTCTCGACGCTGAGGCTCACGCGCCCCATTATCCTCACCGACGGCGCGGCGAGGACGGGCACGGCTCTCGCTGCTCGGTTTCCTGCTTTCATTTTATCGGCCTCCTCTCTGTCAATAAACTCTATGTGCAGGCATAAGCTTTTAAGACATCGCGGCATTGGGAGGCGTGAGAAAATGAGACTTTGGAAAACTGCGAAAAACGCCGCGGTGCCGCTCGGCTGCGCCGTCATGCTCGCGGGGCTTATCGCGTACCCCTCCGGCTCGGTCGAGGCGGCGAAGCGCGGATTGGATATCTGCCTCGAGCTTATAATACCGTCGCTGTTTCCCTTTTTCGTTCTCTCATCCATGGCGATCGAGCTCGGGCTCGCGGGTATCCTCGGGAAGGCCGCCGCGCCGCTCATGCGAAGGCTTTTCAGGCTCGACGGGACGTGCGCGCTGCCCTTCCTGCTCGGCTTCATAGGCGGCTACCCGGTCGGCGCGAGGGCGGCTATAAGCATGTACGGACGCGGGGAGATATCGAAAGGCGACGCGGAGCGGCTGCTCGCCTTCTGCAACAATTCCGGCCCCGCGTTCATCCTCGGAGTCGTCGGAGCCGGCGTCTTCCGCGACAGCGAAGCGGGTCTGCTCCTCTATCTCGTGCATTTCATTTCATCCGTTATCGTCGGATTATTATTCAGAGGCTGCCGGCCGGGCTGCGTCCCGGCAGCTTCGGAAAAAGCTAAGGACGCTCCGGCTGAAAAAAAGCGCTTCGGGAAGGTCGTCACGTCCGGCGTGAGCGGAGCTTTTTCGTCCGTTCTGGGGATATGCGGGTTCGTCGTTTTCTTTTCCGTCGTTATAAAGCTGCTCGTCATATCCGGGCTCATCCCCGCGGCGGCGGGAGGCGTCGCCTTCGTTCTCGGGCCGCTCGGAGTGAAGGCCGCCACGGCCGAAGAGCTCATATCGGGGATGATAGAGATGACGTCCGGCGTCAGCGCGCTGCGCGGAGCGGCGGGAAGCCTCGGAAAAAACGCGGTCATGGCGGCCTTCATGCTCGGCTGGGCGGGTCTCAGCGTCCATTTTCAGGTGCTGTCGTTTCTCGCGGAGACCGGTCTCTCCTCGAAGACGTACATACTCGGAAAGCTCCTGCACGGGGTCGTTTCCGCGCTTCTCGCGGCGCTCGTTTTCTCGTTTTACAGCCCCTCCGCGGACGTCGCCCTCGTCATAGCGGACGAGATAGGCGCGCTCTCCGCCGTCAGAGCTCCGCGCGCGGCTCTCCTTTCGCTGACGGGCGCTCTGCCGCTCGCGCCGCTCTTTGCCGCGGCGGCGATAAAGCGCGCCCGGGAGGCTCGCAGACTATTGAAATAAAGAGGCGAATAGTGTATAATAAATCAATTTTGATAGAAAGCGAGGTCGCCTGAATGCTTTTCAGAAAAAAGATGGAGCGCGCCTGCACCTACTGTACCGAGGCGACGATACTCGACGAGGAAAACGCGGTCTGCAAAAAGCACGGAGTCGTCGACCGCTGGGGAAAATGCCGCGCTTTCCGCTACGATCCTCTCAAAAGGGAGCCCGAGACGGACTCCGCGAAGATCGACACGGACTTCGACGAATCGGATTTCAAGATATGAGCTCCGGGCGGCGATTTGCTATTGCAAAGAGCCGGGATAAATGCTATTATTAAGTTTAATATTCTATATGACCTGCAAATAATTATTCGCATGATTGGAGTTGATGTCCTTTTATGGACGACGCGGTACCCCGAAGTATCCTGGTCATAGTTCTGATAATCCTCGGCGGCTTCTTTTCGGGCGCCGAGACGGCTTATTCCTACTGCAACAAGATACGCATCAAAAAGAAGGCCGACGACGGCGACAGACGCGCCGCGAGAGTCGAAAAGATACTCGACAGATTCGACAATCTTCTGACGACGCTCCTTATCGGCACGAACGTCTGCCACGTCTTCGCGTCGGCGGCCGCCGCCCTGCTTTTCGTAAAGCTCATGGGCACGACCGGCGCGGTCGTCTCGACCGTCATAATGACGCTCCTCATCTTCCTCTTTTCCGAGACGATACCCAAGAGCGTCGCGCGCGCCAACGCCGACGCCTACGCGGCGGCGGTCTCGCTGCCGGTCATGGCGCTGATGTTCATACTTACCCCGCTCAATCTCCTCTTTCGCGGCATAGGCGGCGTCATAAAGCTCATGTTCCCCAAGCGCGAGGACGTCCCCAGCATCACCGAGGACGAGTTTTCCACGATAGTCGAGAACGTCCGCGACGAGGGGCTCATAGAGCCGGAGGAGAGCGAGCTTATCAAGTCCGCGATCGAGTTCTCCGACACGGAGGTCCGCGAGGTCATGCATCCCCTCTCGGAGATGGTGGCCGTCGACATAAAGGCCCCCGAGGCTGAGATAGAGCGCGTCATACTCGAACAGAAATACTCCCGTCTGCCCGTCTACGCGGGCTCGCGCGACAGGATAATCGGCGTTCTGTGCGTCAAGGACTGTCTGCCGAAATACATCCGCGGCGCAAAGGTGGATACGGGAAAGCTCATGAAGCTCCCCTATCTCATCTCTCCCGAGACGAAGCTCGACCAGGCCTTCGAGGGTCTCGGAAGAAGGCGCACGCACCTCGCCGTCGTGACAGACGAGAACGGCTGCGCGACGGGCTTCATCACGATGGAGGACATCATGGAGGAGCTCGTCGGCGAGATATACGATGAAGACGACGTCGTTCGTCCCGCGAGAAACGAGGCGGCGACATGATATACGCTCTGCTGATCCTCCTGCTCGTCTTCCTCGTGCTCGCGTCCGCGTTTTTCTCCTCGTCCGAGATAATCTACGCGACCGCGAACAAGATACGCCTGCAGAAGAGAGCGGAAAGCGGCTCGAAGCGCGCGGCGCTCGCCGTCAGGATATCCGACGACTATCCGAACTTCCTCTCGACCGTCCTCGTCGGGAACAATCTCGTAAACATAGCCTTTTCGTCCGCCGTCGCCGTCCTGGGCCTTAAGCTCTGGAGCATGGGCGAGGGCGCGGCCTCCCTTCTCGCGACGGCGGTGCTGCTCGTCCTCGGCGAGATAATCCCGAAGCTAATAGGCTCCTACAGACCCGACGAGCTCGTCGTTCCCTACGCGAGACCTCTCAGGTTCTGCAGGATAATCTTCTTTCCCGTCGTATTCGTCGTGACGAAGCTCGTTAACGCGCTCAGCGTCATCTGGACGCCGAAGGACCCCGAGCCCGAGGTCACCGACGAGGAGCTCGTGACGATACTCGAGAGCATCGAGGACGAGGGCGTCTTCACTGAAAAGGAAGGCGAGCTCATCCGCTCGGCCATCGAGTTTTCAGACCTCACGGCGCAGGACGTCTTCATCCCGCGCGTCGACATGTACGCATGGGACGCCGACGACGACATAGACGAGCTGCTGAAAAACGAGGACTACCTCAGCTTTTCGCGCCTGCCCGTCTATAAAGAGAGCATAGACAACATCATCGGCATACTCTCGACCAAAAAGCTCATAAAGACCATTCTCACCGACGGCAAGGAGGGCTTCGACATAACCTCCGTCCTCACACCGGCGGTCTTCGTCCACAAGACGCGCAATATATCCTCGATACTGCTCGAATTCAAGGCAAAGCGCAGTCAGATGGCCATAGTCGTCGACGAGTTCGGCGGCACGATGGGCATACTCACGCTCGAGGATATCCTCGAGGAGATCTTCGGCGAGATATTCGACGAGAGCGACGAGGTCGAGACGGACATCGAGGACGTCGGGGAGAACACCTACCTCGTCGACGCGACAGTCGGCATCGAGGAGTTCTTCGACTCGATAGACTACTCGCCCCCCGAGGACTTCGACAGCGAATACACGACCATAGGCGGCTGGGCCGTCGAGATGCTCGATAAGTTCCCCGAAAAGGGCGACAGCTTCACCTACGACGCGCTTTCCGTCACGGTCACGAAGGCGGCCGGCATGCGCGTCGAGCAGCTGAAGATAAAGTACGACCGGCCGGCCGAGGAAGACGACGAATGAACACGTTTGACCCGACTTCGCTAAACAGAATAACGCTCGTCACCGGCCACTACGGCTGCGGCAAGACGAACCTCTCGTTGAACCTCGCGCTCGACTTCGCGCGCAGGGGCGAGAAGGTCGCCGTCGTGGACCTCGACATAGTAAACCCCTACTTCCGCTCGTCGGACTACGACGAGCTGCTCGAGAGCGGCGGGATACGCCTCATAGCGCCGCGCTACGCGCGCTCTGCGCTGGACGTGCCCTCCCTTCCGGCGGAGATATACTCCGTCTTCGACAGCATCGACGGCAGGGTCGTCATCGACGTCGGCGGCGACGACGCGGGAGCGACGGCTCTCGGCCGCTACGCCTCTCGCTTTGCCGGACTCGACTACTCGATGCTCTACGTCGTAAACAAATTCCGCCCGCTCACGGCTGAGAGCCGCGAGGCGGCGGAGCTGCTCGGCGAGATAGAGACGGCCTCGCGCCTTAAGGCGACCGCCGTCGTCAACAACTCGCACCTCATGGGCGGCACGACCGCCGAGACGATACTCGGCTCGCTCGACTACGCCGCCGAGTCCGCGCGGCTGCTCGGGCTTCCCCTGCTCTTTACGACCGCGCCGCGCGCGATAGCCGAAACGCTGACCGTCCCGGATATCTATCCGGTGGATATACACGTCAGAACTCCCTGGTCTAACTGAAAGGAAGATAAGCATATGGCAAAGATCATCGTCGATGAAAACTACTGCAAGGGCTGCGAGCTCTGCGCCGCCGCATGCCCGAAACACCTTATCGCGCTCTCGCCCGACAGGATAAACGCCAAGGGCTATCATCCCGCCGAGCTTACCGATGAGGCCGCGTGCACCGGCTGCGCCTCCTGTGCCCAGATGTGCCCCGACGCGGCGATCACGGTATATCGCTGAAGAAAGGATCCGGAATAATGGCAGAAAAAGTTCTTATGAAGGGCAACGAAGCTCTCGGCGAGGCCGCCATCTGCGCGGGCTGCCGTCACTTCTTCGGCTACCCCATCACCCCCCAGACCGAGCTCGCCGCCTACATGGCCAAGAAGCTCCCCAAGATCGGCGGCGTCTTTCTCCAGGCTGAGAGCGAGATCGCGTCGATAAACATGGTCCTCGGCGCCTCCGCCGCAGGCATCCGCGCCATGACCTCCACCAGCTCGCCCGGCATATCCCTCATGAGCGAGGGCATCTCCTACATGGCCGGCTGCGATCTTCCCGCTCTGCTCGTCAACGTCCAGCGCGGCGGCCCCGGCCTCGGCGGCATCCAGCCCTCCCAGTCGGACTACTTCCAGGCCACGAAGGCGACCGGCCACGGCGACTTCCACCTGATAGTCCTCGCGCCGTCCTCCGTGCAGGAGGTCGTCGACCTCGTCTTCCTCGCCTTCGAGCTCGGCGAGAAGTACCGTATGCCCGCGATGCTCTTCTCCGACGGCATGCTCGGCCAGATGATGGAGCCCGTCGAGCTCCCCGAGCAGGGCAGTTTCGACCCGCCCGAGAGGCCGTGGGCCGTCACCGGCACGAAGAAGCAGCGCAAGCACAATATCGTAAACTCTCTCTATCTCGATCCCGCTCTTCTCGAGAAGACCAACTTCGACCGCTTCGAGCGCTATGAAAAGTGCAAGGCGACCGAGCAGCGCTGGGAGGAGTTCATGACCGAGGACGCGGACATCGTCCTCGTCGCCTACGGCGCCTCCTCGCGCATCTGCCGCAGCGCGGTCGTCTCCGCGAGAGCCGAGGGCATCAAGGTCGGTCTTCTCAGGCCCATCACCCTCTGGCCCTTCGTCACCCAGCCGCTCGACAGGCTCAGCAATACCGCCAAGGCGTTCATCTCCGTAGAGATGAGCATGGGCCAGATGGCCGAGGACATCTCCCTCGCCGTCAACGGCAGGAGGCCCGTCCGGTTCTACGGCAGGACCGGCGGCATCATCCCCTCGCCGGCCGAAGTCATCGAACAGATAAGGATCGTAAACGGAGGTTTGAAGAAATGAACGTTGTATATGAGCGCCCCAAGGCTCTTACGGACGCCCCGTTCAGCTACTGCCCGGGCTGCCCGCACGGAATAGTCACGAGGCTTATCGCCGAGGTCATCGACGAGCTCGGCATCGAGGGCGAGACTATAGGCATCTCCCCCGTTGGCTGCGCCGTCACGGCTTATGATTTCTTCGCCTGCGACATGGTCGAGGCCGCCCACGGCAGGGCTCCCGCCGTCGCGACCGGCATCAAGCGCGCCAGGCCCGAGAACATAGTCTTCACGTATCAGGGCGACGGCGACCTCGCCGCCATAGGCATGTGCGAGACCGTCCACGCCGCCACCCGCGGCGAGAACATCACCGTCATCTTCGTCAACAACGCCATATACGGCATGACCGGCGGCCAGATGGCCCCGACCAGCCTGCCCGGCCAGATAACCCAGACCTCGCCCTACGGGCGCGACGTCAAGACCGCCGGCTACCCCGTCCGCGTCTGCGAGCTGCTCTCCAGCCTCGACGGCGTGACTCTCGCGCAGCGCGTCACGGTCGACAGCGTCAAGAACGTCCGCATCGCCAAGAAGGCCATCAAGCGCGCCTTCCGCAACCAGATCGAGGGCAAGGGCTACAGCATCGTCGAGATAGTCTCGGCCTGCCCGACCAACTGGGGCCTCGCCCCGAACGAGGCGCTCCAGTGGCTGCGCGAGAACATGCTGCCCTACTATCCGCTCGGAGTTTACAAGGACAAGTATCCGGAGGAGGCCGACTAATAATGAGTAAAGATCTTAACCTCCTGCTCGCCGGCTTCGGCGGCCAGGGTCTGCTCTTCGGCGGCAAGGTCGTCGCCTACGCGGGCCTTATGGAAGGCCGCGAGATCTCGTGGCTCCCCTCCTACGGCCCCGAGATGCGCGGCGGCACGGCCAACTGCAGCGTCTGCGTCAGCGACGCTCCCATCGGCTCGCCGCTGGTCCTCAACCCTAACGTCCTCGTCGCGATGAATCTGCCGAGCCTCAAGAAGTTCGAAAACGACGTCGTCCCCGGCGGCATCATCCTCGTCGACAGCGCGATGATAGACGCGAAGGTCGAGCGCACGGACGTCAAGGTCTTCTACGTCCCCGCGACGAAGATGGCCGAGGACAACGGTCTGCGCGGTCTTGCGAACATCATCCTCATCGGAAAGCTCTACAAGGAGCTGGCCTTCTGCTCACCCGAGGCGCTCGACGCGGGCCTTAAAAAGTCCGTCCCCGCCTCCAAGGCCGCGCTTCTGGAATCCAACAGGCAGGCGCTCAAGCTCGGAATGGACTTCTGAGCGCCGGAGGAGAACATCATGGACAACCTTAAAGAGATCGCGGAAAGGATCGCCGGACTGCGCGACGCCTGCGGCTACACCGCCGACGAGCTCGCCGACGAGCTCGGGATAGACCGCGCCGTATACGCCTCCTACGAGGCCGACGGCAAGGACATCCCCATCAGCGTCATCTTCCAGATAGCCAACAAGTTCAACGTCGACTTCAACGAGGTCCTGACCGGAAACTCCGCCAAGCTCGACACGTACCACATCGTGCGCGCCGGCACCGGCAGAGACGTCTCGAGGTACCCGGGCTACAGCTATCAGGATCTCGCCTTCCGCTATTCCCACAAGGTCATGCAGCCCCTGCTCGTCACGCTCGACCCCTCCGACGAGCCGGCGGCTCTCGTAACCCATACCGGTCAGGAATTCAACTACGTCGTCGAGGGCAAGGTCATCGTCGCCTTCGGCGATACGGAGTTCCTGCTCGAAAAGGGCGACAGCATATACTTCAATCCGAAATTCCCGCACGGGCAGAAGTGCGGCGGCGACTCGCCCGCTACCTTTCTGACGATGATAGCGGAGTAAGGAGCCCGCGCATGCTTGAAAAATATCTTCCCCGTATCGATTTCGACTCGTACGAGGACTTCAAGACTAATTACAGGGTCGTCGCGCCCGACGACTTCAACTTCGGCTTCGACGTCGTCGACGGCTGGGCCAAGGAGGAGCCGGGCAAGCGCGCCCTGCTCTGGTGCAACGACCACGGCGACGAGCTGACGCTTACCTTCGACGACGTGAGCCGTCTTTCCAACAAGGTCGTGCATTTTCTCAAGTCGCTCGGCATAAAGAAGGGCGACAAGGTCATGATGATCCTGCGCCGCCGCTGGGAGTACTGGATATGCGCGCCCGCGCTGCACAAGCTCGGCGCCGTCCTCATCCCCGCGACGCTGCAGCTGACGAAGAAGGACGTCGTCTTCAGGGTCAATTCCGCGTCCGTCAAGGCGATGATCTGCGTAAACGACGACTTCGTCGTTTCGCAGGCCGAGGCTGCGCGGCCCGAGTGCCCGACGCTGGAAAACCTCATTCTCGTAAACGGCAAGCGCGACGGCTGGATAGACTTCGCCGAGGCCATTCTCGACATGCCCGAGACGTTCGAGCGTCCGACCGGCGAGGAGGGCACGAAGAGCACCGACCCGATGCTCATCTACTTCACCTCCGGCACGACGAGCCAGCCGAAGATGGTCTGCCACAGCTATCTGCACCCGCTGGGACACATCGTCACGGCCAAGTACTGGCAGCACGTCGAGGAGAACAAGCTCCACATGAGCGTCTCCGACTCCGGCTGGGCGAAGTTCGGCTGGGGCAAGATATACGGGCAGTGGCTCTGCGGCGCGACGATATTCGCCTACGACATGGACAAGTTCATCGCCACGCATCTGCTGCAGAAGCTGCAGGACTACAAGGTCACGACCTTTTGCGCGCCGCCGACGATGTACCGCTTCATGCTGCAGGAGGACGTGGGCTCCTACGATCTGTCCTCCCTGCACCACTGCGCGACCGCCGGCGAGCCGCTCAATCCCGAGGTCGTAAAGCGATGGAAAGAGCTCACGGGGCAGACGATATACGAGGGCTTCGGACAGACTGAGACGACCGTCGTGCTCGCGAACTTCGGCTGGGACGAGATACGCCCCGGCTCGACGGGCAAGCCCTCCCCCATCTACGACATGACCCTCCTCGACGAGGACGGCAACCGCGTCGAGGACGGCGAAGAGGGCTACATCTGCGCAGACCACATCGACGAGAGCTACCCCGTCGGCCTTTTCGTCGCCTACTACTGCGACGAGGCTCAGACGAAGGAAAAGCTCGGCGGGCGCTACTACAACATGGGCGACATGGCCTGGCGCGACAGCGACGGATACTACTGGTTCGTCGGCCGCGGCGACGACATCATAAAGTGCAGCGGCTACCGCATCGGTCCCTTCGAGGTCGAGAGCGCGCTCATCGAGCACCCCGCCGTCGTCGAATGCGCGATCACGGCCGCGCCCGATCCCGTGCGCGGACAGGTCGTCAAGGCGACCGTCGTCCTCGCGAGCGGATGGACGCCCTCGGACGCGCTCGTCAAGGAGCTGCAGGACCACGTCAAGAAGGTCACGGCGCCGTATAAGTACCCGCGCATCGTCGAGTTCGTCGACGAGCTCCCGAAGACTATAGGCGGCAAGATAAAGCGCGCGCAGATAAGAGCGCAGAACCACTTGAAACAGCAATAAAGAAAACGGCAGGTCGCTTGACCTGCCGTTTTAATAAAAAAACGAAGCGGCGGAGCATATCGCTCCGCCGCTGTCTATTTCGGATATCTCACTCGGTGGCGTAGTTGGTGAAGTAGCCGGAGATGAGGATGACCGGGGTACCTCTGTCGCCGCTGCCGCTCGTGAGGTCGCAGAGGCTGCCGAGCAGGTCGGTCAGCTGGCGCGGGGTCGTGCCCTGGGAGTTCATGTTGCCGACGAGATCGGAATCCTTCTCCCTGATGCGCTGGCGCATCGCGTCGGCGAGAGCCTCGCCGGAGAGGTCCTTGAGCTCGTTATCGGCGAAGTACTTCATCTTCAGCTCGTTCGGCGTCCCGATAAGGCCCTCGGTGAAGCCCGGGGAGACGACGGGGTCTGCGAGCTCCCAGATGCCGCCTACGGGGTCTTTGAAGCCGCCGTCGCCGTACACCATGACTTCCATGTGCTTGCCCGTAGCGTCCTTCAGGGCGCTCTGGAGACGCTTGACGAACTTGTCGCAGTCTCTCGGGAAGAGCTTGACGCGCTCCTCGGTCGCCTTGTTGGAGCCGAGCATGCCGTACTTCTCGTTGTAGCCGCTGCCGTCGACGGGCGCGGTCATGATCTGGTCGAGGCTGTATACTCTCTCGGCGCCGGCCTCCTTGAGGATGCGGCGGGTCCTCGCGCGGGTATGGATGTCGCAGTTGAGGACGTTCTTGGTGTAGTGCAGGATGTACTTCGGGTCGTTGGAGAAGATTATCTCGATGTGCTTGCCGAAGCTCTTATAGTACTCGATGTAGTCTACGCCCGTGAACCTGTGCTTGGTCTCCTGACCGAACACGGCGCGGAACTCCTTCTCGTTGAAGCTGTCGGCGTAGGGGTCTATACGGTTCGCGTCGACGGCGTCCATGCTGACAAGCGCGTTGCCGACCTCGTCGGTCGGGTACGACAGCTGGATATAGAGCTTGTCGCAGGCGGCGGCGATGGCCTTGAGGACTATCGCGAACCTGTTGCGGCTGAGTATCGGGAAGACGATGCCCATGTCGCGGCCGCCGAGCTTGCAGCGGACGTCCACAGCGATCTGGTCTATGGTCGCGTAGTTGCCCTGGGTCCTCGCGACGACGGCCTCGGTGACGCCGACGACGTCTCTGTCGTGAAGGGCGAAGCCCTCCTCCTTCGAGGCGGCCACTATGCTGTCGCAGATGGCGGGAACGATGTCGTCGCCCTCGCGGAATATCGGGGTGATGATGCCGCGGGAGGTCACGCCTGTATATCTCATGGTAACACTTGCCTTTCTGCTTAAAAATACCGCAAAAAAGTATATTCCCGCGGCGATTATTTATCAATCGCTATTTGCCCTCGGCGGCGTTCTTTTTGGCCTTTTTCTTATGCCCGCGGACGGCCAGCAGGACTATCAGCAGGATGATGCCCGCGGGGACGAGGATGATGAGCGGGAGCACGAGAACGGGCAGAGCGGAGACCACGAAAACGACGATGTCGCGCAGGGCCTGCTTGAGCCACTTGACGGAGGAATTGAAGCCGTCCCTTATCTCCTCGCCGAAGGTCTTCTCCTCGACCGGCTCCTCGGTATACTCCTTGACCTCGGTGACGTTGAGGTTGAGCGTGGAGTAGTCGACGCGGCGCTGCCAGTTGTTGAGCTGGCTGGTCAGGCTCTCGATCTCATAGCGCACCCAGGAGAGCCTGTCCTGAATGGTGATCATGTCCTCGACGGTATCGGCCTTCTCCATCATGTCGAGGAGGTTGCTCTCCTCGGTCCTGTAGGCCTTCAGCCTCGATTCGGTGTCGAGGAAGGAGGACGTGATGTTGTCGGCGGATGTGCGCGACTGGGTCACGTTGCCGATGGAGGAAAGGCTGCCGGTCAGGCCGGCGAAGTTCTCCTTCGGGACGCGGATCGTGAAATACGCCGTGCGGTAGCTCGAATAGCCGTAGTAATACTTGGCGTTGTAGTTCGTGCCGCTGACGGAGGACGTCTCGATGAAGGCTCCGTTGGCCTCGATGAGCTTGTAGAGCGCGGCGATCGTCTCCTCGAACTCGAGCGTCTCGAGGTCAACGTTCGCGGTATAGATGATCTTGTCGAACTCGGAGTTGGCGTTGGCGTTCATCATGCCCTCGGTCAGCTCGCCGAGGGAGCCGGAGTCGCCCTTCCACTCGGACTCGTAGGATGGGGACTCGGGGGAATCGTAGTCGTCGTAGTAGTTGGAGGAATCGGCCGCGTAGCCCGGCGCGGCGGGATACGAGTCGGTGCGCTTTCCGCCGCTGGACGCGGCTCCGCATCCGGCAAAGAGAAGTACGAGCGCGAGAAGGACCGCGCAAACGGCTATAAGTCTGTTCTTCATTGTTGCGACCACCTTTTTATCAGTTTTTGGGTCTCGTGTCAGTTTGACGAAAACAGGCTTCGGAAAGTTTCTGAACTTTTTGTTAATAAGCGACGCCCCAGACGACCATCTTTTCGGCGGGTCTGCCGCAGCAGGCGCAGGTGTCGCCCAGGTGCTCCTGCTTGAACGGGATGCAGCGGGAGGACACGCCGGCGACCTCCTTGAACTTTTCCTCGCAGGCCACGTCGCCGCACCACATCGTGCGCACGAAGCCGCCCTTTTCGTTAATTATCTTGGCCGCCTCGTCGAGCGTCGCGGCGTCGAAGGTGTTCTCCTCGAGGTGCTTCCTGGCCTTGTTGAAGAGATTGTCGTGGATGGCGTCGAGCGTCTCTATCGCGCAGGCCTCGAGAGCGTCGAGCGCGACGGTCGCCTTCTCGCCGGTGTCGCGGCGGGCGAAGACGCAGCTGCCGGCCTCGATATCCCTCGGGCCTATCTCTATCCTCAGGGGCACGCCCTTCATCTCGTACTCGGCGAACTTCCAGCCGGGGCTGTTGTCGGAGACGTCGGCCTTGACGCTCAGGCCGACGGCCTTGAGCCTCTCGACGAGTTCGAGCGCCTTCTCGGTCACGCCGGGCTTATGCTGGGCTATGGGCAGCACGACGGCCTGTATGGGCGCCACGCGCGGCGGCAGGACGAGACCGTTGTTGTCGCCGTGGGTCATGATGAGGCCGCCTATCGTGCGCGTGGAGAGGCCCCAGGAGGTCTCGTGCGGGACGCGCTGGGTGTTGTCCTTGTCGGTGAAAGCGATGCCGAAGGCCTTGGCGAAGCCGTCGCCGAAATAGTGGCTCGTGCCGGACTGGAGCGCCTTTTTGTCGTGCATCATGCACTCGATGGTGTATGTACGCTCGGCGCCGGCGAACTTCTCCTTGTCGGTCTTGCGGCCGCGTATGACCGGCATGGCGAGCAGGTTCTCGCACACGTCAGCGTATATCTCCAGCTGCTGCTCTGTCTCGGCGATGGCCTCCTCGGCGGTCGCGTGGAGCGTATGGCCCTCCTGCCAGAGGAACTCCCTGTGGCGCAGGAAGGGGCGCGTCGTCTTCTCCCAGCGCAGGACGCTGCACCACTGGTTATACAGCAGCGGCAGGTCGCGCCAGGAGTGGACTATGTTGGCCCAGTGATCGCAGAAAAGAGTCTCGGAGGTCGGGCGGATGCAGAGGCGCTCGTCGAGCTTCTCGGAGCCGCCGTAGGTCACCCACGCGCACTCGGGGGCGAAGCCCTCGACGTGGTCCTTTTCCTTCTGCAGCAGCGATTCGGGGATGAGCATGGGCATGGAGACGTTGACGTGCCCCGTCTCCTTGAAGCGCCTGTCAAGCTCGCTCTGCATCTTCTCCCAGATCGCGTAACCGTACGGGCGAAGGACGAAGAGCCCCTTCGCGCCGCTGTAATCTATGAGCTCCGCCTTGCGGCACACGTCCGTGTACCACTGGGCGAAATCCACGTCCATATCGGTTATCTGCTCTACTCTTTTCGTATCTTTGGCCATTTTCTTTTCCTCCAAAAGTCAGATCCTGTCGTTGCTGCCGAGCACGGCGGTTATCTTGTGACGGACAAGATCGCGGATGTTGTCTCTGCCGGGGATGAGGTACTGCCTCGGGTCGAAGTTCGCGGGATTTTCCGCGAGGTGCTTTCTGACGCCGGCCGTCAGCGCGAGGCGCAGGTCGGAGTCGATGTTTATCTTGCAGACGGCCATGCGCGCGGCCTCGCGGAGCATGTCCTCCGGGACGCCGATGGCGTCGTTGAGCCTGCCGCCGTATGCGTTGATGGTATCGACGAACTCGGGGATGACGCTCGACGCGCCGTGGAGCACTATCGGGAAGCCGGGCAGGCGCTTTTCGACCTCTTTAAGGATGTCGAAGCGGAGCTGCGGCTTGGTGCCGGGCTTGAATTTATACGCGCCGTGGCTCGTCCCGATTGCGATGGCGAGCGAGTCGACTCCCGTCCTGGAGACGAACTCCTCGACCTGCGCGGGGTCGGTATAGGAGCTGTCGGCGGCGGAGACTACGACGTCGTCCTCAACGCCCTCGAGCCTGCCGAGCTCGCCCTCGACGACGACGCCGTGCGCGTGCGCGTAGTCGACGACCTGCTTTGTAAGGGCGACGTTCTCCTCGAAGGGATGCTTCGAGCCGTCTATCATGACGGAGGTGAAGCCGCCGTCTATGCAGGACTTGCATATCTCGAAATTCTCGCCGTGGTCGAGGTGCAGGCATATCGGAAGGCCCGTATCGGCCTCGGCGGCTTCGACGAGCTTCATGAGATAAACGTGCTTGGCGTACTTGCGCGCGCCGGCCGAGACCTGAAGAATGAGCGGAGAGCGCGTCTGCGCGGCGGCCTCGGTTATGCCCTGGATAATCTCCATGTTGTTGACGTTGAAGGCGCCTATCGCGTACCCGCCCTCGTAGGCTTTTTTGAACATTTCGGTCGAAGTGACTATCGGCATGATCTTCCTCCTTTTCCGACGGCGTAAAACCTATCGTTTTATTTTACCACGCGGGCGCGAAAAATCAAGCCGTATCGCCTTTTCGCCGCCCGCAAATAATAATAAGGGATTTTCAAAACGTATGTATGATGCTATAATTACGGGAGAATATACTTGACTGGAGGTCAGCGCATGAAAGGTTCCTGTCTCATCGGTCAGTCCGGCGGCCCCTCGGCCGTCATAAACTCCAGCGCGTACGGCGCCGTCGCCGCCGCTCTCAAAGCGGAGGAGATAACGCGCGTGCTCGCGGCGCGCCACGGCGTCAAGGGCATACTCGACGACGATATCTTCGATCTCGGCGCGGAGGACCCGGAGGAGCTCGCCCTGCTGCAAAACACGCCCTCGAGCGCCTTCGGCTCTTGCAGATACAAGCTCGCGGACCCGGACAAGGACGACAAGGACTTCCGCCGCATCCTCGAGATTTTCAAAAAGTACGACGTGCGCTATTTCTTCTATATAGGCGGCAACGATTCCATGGACACCTGCGAGAAGGTCGGCCGCTATATGAGGAAGGCGGGCTACGACTGCCGCGTCATGGGCATTCCGAAGACGATAGACAACGATCTGAGCGGCACGGACCACTGCCCCGGGTACGGCAGCGCGGCGCGATATATAGCGACGACGTGCATGGAGGTCTCGCTCGACATGCGCGTCTACGACACGGGCGCCGTCACCATCATGGAGATCATGGGCCGCAACGCGGGCTGGCTGACCGCCGCCTCCGCGCTCGCCGCGCGCAAGGGCGCGGGCCCAGACCTCATCTATCTGCCTGAGACCGATTTCGACATGGACGCCTTCCTCGCGAGGGTGAGCGAGCTCTACAAGAAGCAAAACAGCGTCTTCGTCGCGGTCTCCGAGGGAATCCACGACGCGGAGGGCACTCTCATCTCCGAGTACGCAAGCAAAAACGCCGAGAAGGACGCCTTCGGGCACGTCCAGCTGGGCGGGCTCGCGGCCTACCTCGCCGACGTCACCAAGAAGGCTACGGGCGCGAAGGTCCGCGGCATCGAGCTCAGTCTCCTTCAGCGCTGCGCGGCGCACTGCGCCTCGCAGACGGACATTGACGAGGCCCGCAGGGCCGGCGAATTCGCCGTAAATCAGGCGCTCGCGGGAAAGACGGGCTGCATGGTCGCGTTCCGGCGCGGCGAAGGGACCTACTCCTGCGAGACCGTCCTCATCCCGCTCGCGGAGGCGGCGAACTTCGAAAAGAAGATACCTGCAGCTTGGATAACCGACGGCGGCGTAACTCAGGAGTTTATAGACTACGCCGAGCCGCTCGTACAGGGCGAGCCCGCGAGAAAGCTCGAGTCCTCCCTGCCCCGCTTTGCTAAGCTCAAATTCGTACGCGCGTAATAAGCAGAAAAAGAGCCCCCGATACGCTCGGTATCGGGGGCTTTCTTTTATTTGACTTTGACGGGCTTTCTTCCGCGGAAGGCGGACCAGAGCGGCCCGGCTATGAACACGGAGGTGAACGTGCCCGCGACGACGCCGACGGCGATGGGTATCGCGAAGTTTCTGATGGAGGGCACTCCGAGGATGATGATGAAGATGACGGGCAGAAGGGTCGTTATCGTGGTGCCTATGCTGCGGCGCATCGTCTGGTAGACGCTGAGGTCCACGATCTCCTTGAAGGAGCCTCCCGCGGCCTTCTTGACGTTCTCGCGAATGCGGTCGAAGACAACTATGGTCGTGTTGATGGAGTAGCCTATGATGGTCAGCGCGGCCGCGATGAAGTTCATGTTGAGCGGCATGAAGCGGCGGAATATGACGTAGACGCTTATCATGATGAGGACGTTGACTATCAGGCAGATGACCGCGGCGATTCCGGAGCGGAACTCGAACCTTATCGTTATATAGATGAGGATGAGCGCCGCCGCGATGATGGACGTGAGGAAGGCGCTCCTCGTGATGTCCTTGCCGACGGAGGCGGAGACGAAGTCGGACGATTCGAGCGTCACGTTCTCGGCGCCGAAGCGCTCGGCGATGGCGTCGAATATCTGATCGCGCTGCTCGCTCGGCACTTCGCCCATTCTGATGGAGGCCTGCTTGCCGTCGTTGCCCGCGCGGGTGACGGAAAACGGGGCCGCGCCGGTGACGTCCTGAACTATGTCGCGGATAACGGCGGAGTTGTCCTCGTCCACGGTCTGGCCGACGCTGACGTTCATCGTGACGCCGCCGACGAAATCCTGATCGAGGTTGAAAAACGTTCCCCCGAAAGGAAGCGCGACGAGCGCGACTATCGCGGCGAGGCAGCAAAGGATCGCGATGGGCCCGGTTATCTTGAACTTCTTTATGACGGGTATCTTCCCGGGCTCGAGCTCGGCCTTGTCGTCCTTCGGGGTCATGCCGATGCCGTAGAGCGACGGCTTGACGACGCGCATGTCGACCAGGCGCCTGAGAAGGAACCTCGGGACGATGAGCATGCATATCATCGAGAGGATGACGCCGATGAGGAGCGTCTTGCCGAAGCCGAGGATGGTGCCGGTGCCCTTCCAGAGGAGCACGGCGGCGGCGATTATGGTCGTGATGTTCGAGTCGAGAATGGCGGCGAGGGCGCGCTTGAAGCCGGTGTCGACGGCGCTGCGCATCGTCCTGCCGGAGAGTATCTCTTCGCGTATGCGCTCATAGATGACTATGTTCGCGTCGACGGCCATGCCTATCGTCAGTATGATGCCCGCGATGCCGGGCAGGGACAGATTGATGTGGAAAGCCGAGAGCAGCACCAGAAACAGCGCCATATAGAGCAGCAGCGATATGCAGGCGATGACGCCCGGGACTCTGTACATGATGATCATGTAGAGCATGACGAGCACGATGCCTATGATGCCGGCCATTATAGCCGTCTCGAGGGAGCGCTCGCCGAGGGACGCGCCGACGGCCTGCAGCTTGGCCTCGCGCAGCGCGAACGGCAGCTTGCCGGCGCTGATTATCTCGGCGAGGTACTTCGCGTATTCGAGCGAAGCGTCGCTTCCGAGGGTGATGATCGGGGTGTCGGTGTCGAGGCCGGTCGTCGCGTACTTCGCGTCGATGTACGGCGCGGAGATGATGACGTCGTCCATGACGATGGCGACGTAGCGGTCGGATTCGTTGGCCTTGCTCGCGACGGTCTTGGAGGCTTCCTTGAACTTCTCGGCGCCGGCGGCATTGAGCTTGAGGTAGACGAAGTAGGTCGAGACGCCGGTCTCGTCGACGGCGCCGTAGCTCGCGCTGGCCTGGTCGATGTCGTTGCCGTCGATGATGACGTTGCCGTCGCAGTCGCGGAACTCTATGACGGCCGTCGTGCCGAGCATCTGGACGGCCTCTTCGGGATCCTCGACGTTGGGTATCTCACAGACTATACGGGTCGAGCCCTGCGTATAGACGTTGGCCTCGGTGTAGCCGAGGGAGTTGAGCCTCTGGCGGAGCATCGTGACGGCGGTATCCATGCCCTCGGAAAGCTCCGAGGCGCTGAGCGCGTCGACGCCCTCAGCCTCGTAGGTTATCTCCGAGCCGCCGACAAGGTCGAGGCCGAAGGTTATGCCGCGGGACACGGGCTCTATCTTCAAAAATCCGAGATTGAGGCCGTAGAACCACGAAAAAATGAGCAGGGCAATAATAAGTATCAACACCGCGAAAGTGAGGATACCTTTCGTCTTGGGTTTCATATAAGCGTGCGTCCTTCCGTTAGTTGGTTATTGCGCGGATTCCTCCGGAGCGTCGGGAGACGCGGCGGCGGAGCGGAATTTGAGCCTCGACTGATGGACCTCGTTGAGGGCCTCGCTGATGGCGCTCTCGGTTCTCCTGAGGGCGTCGTCGGCATAGTCGTTGGCGGCGCGGCGCAGCTCGCCCGAGCGGGTCTCCGCCTGAGCGATTATCTCGTTGCCGCGGGCCTTCGCCTGCTTGACGATGTTCTGCTCCTCAACCATCTGCTTGGCCTGCTGAGTCGCCTCTTCCTTGATAGTCTCCGCCTCTTTGCGCGCATTGGCGATGAAATCGGCGCGAGCGTTGATGAGGCGCTTTGCCTCGGCAAGCTCCGAGGGGAGCTGGGCCTTAATCTCGTCGAGGAGATCGAGGACCTTATCGCGCTCGATAACGCATCTCTCGGCGCCGATGGGGAGACCCCACGCGTCGGAGACCATGTTATAAAGCATGTCGATGAGTTCATTTACGCCGTTAGCCACGAATGTCTACCTCCTACCGGAATTCTTTTGAGCATATTTTGCGTTTATTTCATCGATGAGTTCACGGGGTGCGTAATCGGTCAGGTCGCCTCCGAACATGGCGAGCTCTCTGACCGCGCTGGAGCTGAGGTACATGTATTTTTCCTCGGCGGCGAGGAAAAAGGTGTCGATGTCGGGGTTTATCTTTTTGTTAAAGACCGCCATCTGGCATTCCTTCTCGAAATCGGACAGAGCGCGGAGCCCGCGGATGATGGCGCAGGCGCCGAGCTTCCTGGCGAAATTGGCCACGAACTCGTCCGAGCAGTCGACCTCGACGTTGTCGAACTTCGCCGTGACGCGCCTTATCTGGTCCATCCTCTCCTCGACGGAGAAGAGCGGCGATTTCTCGTGGTTGACCATGACGCAGATTATGAGCTTGTCGAAAACGCGCGAGGCGCGCTTTATCAGATTGAGGTGGCCCAGCGTTATGGGATCGAAGCTTCCCGGATATATCGCAATCTTCATCGTCAGATATCCTTTTTCGTATATGTCGTTATCCGTATCTTCCCGTATCTGTATGACTTTAGCTTGCAGTACGGCGCCTCGAGCTCAGGCGGCTCGGCCGTGGACGGACTTTCGCAAATTATTATACCACCGTGGTTTAATTTGTCAAACTCTTGTATGCGTGAAAGAGCCTTTTCCAGCAGGCCCGTCCCGTAAGGCGGGTCGAGGAAAATAAGGTCGAACCTCCCCGCCGCCCCGAGGAACGCGAGCGATTCCGCGCGGGAGACCCTCCCGCCCTTTAAGCCGGAGGCCGCGAGGTTTTTCTCGACGAGCTTGACGGCGGCGGCGCTCTCGTCGATGAAGACGCAGCTCTCCGCGCCGCGGCTGAGCGCCTCGATGCCGAGCTGCCCCGTCCCCGCGAAGAGGTCGAGGACTTTCCTGCCCTCGATATCGAACTGGATTATATTGAAGATGGCCTCCTTGACCATGTCGGTCGTGGGGCGTATCGCGCCGTCGGCGGGCTCGTATAGCTTCCTGCCGCGCGCGAGACCGGTTATGACTCTCATAGGATCACTTTCCTTTTTCTTCGCCGCCGTGGAAAAACCCAAAAACGGCGGCGGCCGCGTTTTTCGGGACGACCGCGCCGAGCTCCTCGAGGCTCGCGGCGCGAACGGCCTTTATGCTGCCGAAATGCTTGAGAAGCGCGTTGCGCCTCGTCTCCCCTATGCCCGGTATCTTGTCAAGCGAAGAGCCGACGGCGTCGCGGCGCTTTCTGTGAAAGCTTATCGCGCTCTTGTGCGTCTCCTCCTGGATGCGGCCTATGAGCGAAAAGAGCGCCTGATTTGCCTCGAGGCCTATCTCCTCGCCGTCGGGCGAGACGAGCGCACGCGTCCTGTGTCTGTCGTCCTTGACCATGCCGAAGACGGGGATGTTGAGCCCATGTTCTGCAATCGTATCCCTCGCCATGGCGGCGTGCGCCTGCCCTCCGTCCATCAGCATGAGCTGCGGGAAGGGCGGGAATTTGCCGTCGTCGGCGAGCGTATGCGCTATCCTGCGCTCGAGCACCTCATGCATGCTGTGGTAGTCGTCCGGGGAATCGAGCGTCTTTATCTTAAACTGCCGCCAGTCGCGCTTGAGCGGGCGTGATCTCACGAAAACGGTCATGGCTCCGACCATCTCGTCGGAACCGGTATTTGAAATATCGTAGGCCTCGATGCGCTCGGGCGGGCCTTCAAGGCCGAGCGTCTTAGCGAGCAGCTCGAGCACCTTCGATATGCGTTCTTCACTGTCGGTCGCGCGCTCGCATTCCTCGCGCGCGTTAACGGAGGCGAGCGAGACGAGCCTCGCCTTTTCGCCCCGCTGCGGGACGTAGACGCGGATCTTCCGCCCGTAGGTCTCGCTGAGGATGGACGCGAGCGCGTCGACGTCCTCTATCTCAAACGGGATGCAGACCTCCCTCGGGCAGGCGCGGCGCGTCGAATAATACTGCAAAAGCAGCCCCGTGAGCGCCTCCGCGTCGTCCTCCACGGGGACGTCGAATATTATCTGCTCCTTGTCGAGCAGTCTTCCGCCTATGTTGTGGAGCGCGACGAAGCAGGCCTTCGCGGCTCCTCTGTAGTAGCCGATGACGTCGTTGTCGGCGGCGGAGCCGGAGACGGGGATACCGCGCCGTCCGACGGCGTCGATGGCCTTCATCCTGTCGCGCAGCTCGGCCGCGAGCTCAAATTTTAGCTCGCCGGCGGCCGCCTCCATATCTATTTTGATCTTCTCGGTAAGCTCGGACGAGCGTCCCTCGAGAAGCAGTATCGCCTCGCGTATGGTATTCCTGTACGCCTCCGCGTCGGGCGTTCCCGTGCAGTAGCCGGAGCAGAGACCCATGTGGAAATTAAGGCACGGGCGCTCCTTTCCTATGTCGGCGGGAAAGCGCTTCCCGCAGGTCGGGAGCTTGAGCGCCTTGCAGACGGTATCGAGCGCCTCGTGGAGCTTCGTTCTGCCCTGATAGGGGCCGAGGTAGGTCGCGCCGTCGCTCCCCGCGCGGCCGACGACGGAAAACGTAGGGTACTCCTTTTTGAGGTCCACGCGGAGATAGGGATAGCCCTTGTCGTCCTTGAGAAGGATGTTGTAGTAGGGCTTATGGTGCTTTATGAGCGAGTTTTCCGTCACGAAGGCCTCGAACTCCGAGCCGACGACTATCGTGTCGAAGGAGTATATCTTCGATACCATCGCGGCGGTCTTGGCGTTGTGCCCCGTCTCGTGGAAATAGCTCGAAACGCGGTTTTTGAGCGCCTTGGCCTTTCCGACGTAGATGACCTTGCCGCTCTTGTCCATCATTATATAGACGCCCGGCAGCAGAGGCAGCGAGAGCGCTTTTTCTCTGAGCTCCTGAAAGGTCATTTCACACTCCGGTAAGGTCGAACGGCGGGACGTAGGCTTTGCTCGCCGCGTCGAGTTCCTGAAAATATCCGTCGGTTATGCCGAGCTCGCGGCATAGCTCCGTCGCCTCGGCGTACTCCTCCGGCGAGAGACGGCGGTCGGGCGCGCCCTTCGCCGCGGCGTCCTCCGGCGGGAAATACTGGCTCATGAGGCTGAGCTTGACGTGCCTGCCGGCAAATTCGTCGGCGAACCAGCGCAGCACGCCGCGCGTGTTCTCCGGATAGCCCGGCAGAATGAGGTGGCGCACGATGAGGCCGCGGGTCATCATGCCCCCGTCGTCGATAACGTAACCCCCGACCTGACGCGACATCTCGCGCACGGCGGCGCGCGCGACGTCGTAATAATCCGGCGCGCCGGAGAGCTTCGCGGCGGCTCCGGCGTCGGAATACTTCATATCGGTCAGATAGACGTCTATCTTCCCCTCCAGCATTCTGAGCGTCTCGACGCTCTCGTAGCCGCCGCAGTTATAGACCACGGGGACGCCGACGGGCTCCTCGAGCGCGCGGGCTATGGCCTCGGAAAAATGCGTCGGGGTAACGAGGTTTATATTGTGCACGCCGCTTTCGGCGAGCCTTAAAAACAAGTCGCGCAGCTCCGCGGGCGAGAGGATCTTCCCGACGCCTCCCGAGGAGATGGCGCGATTCTGGCAGTATACGCACCTCAGGCTGCAGCCGGAGAAAAACACCGTCCCCGAGCCGCGCGAGCCGCTTATGCAGGGCTCCTCCCAGAAGTGCGGCGCGGCTCTCGCCACTACCGCGTCCGGGCCCGAGGCGCAAAAGCCGAGCTCGCCGGCCGTCCGGTCGGCCCCGCAGGCGCGGGGACACATTCTGCACCCGGCCAAATCCTCACTTCTTTCTAATAAAAAAGGGTTCGATGAATGCTCACCGAACCCTTTTTTCTGTTACCGGTTTATCTGCCGGCCTTAACGTCCTCGAGGAGCTTCTTGGCCAGAGCGGCCGCGGAAGCAGCGTCTTCGGAGTAGCCGTCAGCGCCGATCTCGTCGGCGAAGGCCTGAGTAACGGGGGCGCCGCCGATCATGATCTTGACCGTATCGCGGAGGCCGGCGGCGACTATAGCGTCGATGGTGTCCTTGATGGCGGGCATGGTGGTGGTCAGCAGGGCGGAGAGGGCGACGATCTTGACGTCGGGGTTCTCCTTCATGCACTCGATGAACTTCTCAGCCGGAACGTCGACGCCGAGGTCGAGGACTTCAAAGCCCGCGCCTTCGATCATCATTCCGACGAGGTTCTTGCCGATATCGTGCAGGTCTCCGGCGACGGTGCCGAGGATCAGTCTGCCGATGGGCTCTGCGCCGGCGGCCTTAAGGGCGGGGGTGAGGACCTCGATACCTTTTTTCATGGCGCGGGCGGCGATAAGCATCTCGGGGACGAATATCTCGTTGTTCTTGAACTTCTCACCGACGATACCCATAGCGCCGATCATACCGACGTTAAGGATCTCGTCAGCGGAGGCACCCTCGTCGAGGGCTTCCTGGACAAGACCGGCAACGATCTTGACCTTGCCGTTCTCAACGGCGGTCGCGACTTCCTGAACTTTGGACATTTGTGTTTCCTCCTGAATATATTTGAAATTGTTGGGACGACTGATTGAGTTACGCCTTCTTGACCGCAGGCGGAGCGATGCGCTCCTCGCGGTAGGCGGTGATGTACTCCATGCAGAAATCGTCGAGTCCGAGCAGAGCCTCGGTGGCGTAGATGATGCCGAGGAGGGTCTTGTCGGTCGGATCGAAGATACCGCTGTCCATACCGGCGTTCATGGCCAGCGTGACGAAGCCCATGTTGACGAGCTTTCTCGCGGGCAGGTTGAAGGAGATGTTGCTGATGGCGCCGGAGATGTGGATGGTCGGATAGTGCTCCTTGATATAGGTTATGACCTCGATGACGGTCTCGATGCCGTTCTCGGAGGTGCAGAGCATCTCGACCAGCGGATCGATGTGCAGACGGTTGGGGGCTATGCCGTACTCCTTGGCCTTGGCCATGAGGTTCTCGAAGACCCTTATGCGGTCGGCAGCGGTCTTGGGGATGCCCTTGTCGTCGGACAGAAGCGCGAAGCACTCCCACTTGGTGTTGGCGATGGCGGGGAAAACGTGGTCGACCTTGGTGCCTTCCATGGAGACGGAGTTAAAGAGGCCGGGCTTCTTGCATATGGGGATGATGTCGAGAAGCATGTCGGCGTTCGGGCTGTCGATGCAGAGCGGAGTGTCGATGTTGTCCTGAATGACCTCGACCATCCACTTGAGGGTCTCGAACTCGATCTCGGGATCGACGGAGGCGCATACGTCGATGAACGTGGCGCCGGCGTCTTCCTGCTTCTTGGCCAGGTTGATGAGGAAGTCCGCGTCTCTGGCGGCTATCGCCTTCGCGACGGAGGGGATGGAACCGTTGATCTTTTCACCAATGATAATCATGCTGAAAAACCTCTCTGTTAAAAATATACCTGAACAATCCAAAATCAAAGCGGAAATAACATGCCGAAACAGCGCCCACGGGACGCTTTCTTCACATTATACTTCCTATCTTATCGCATTATAGCAAAGAATCCTTGCCATAACAACACTTTTTATTGAAAAAAGGATGAATTTTTTAGCCTTTACCGGCGTGTTTTTTACTTGAGCGTCCTCTTGGCGGCCTCGACGACGTGCTTGACGAGGACCAGGTTCGTGACGGCGCCCACGCCGCCGGGGACCGGCGTGATGTTCTCGACTATGGGCTCGACGGCGTCGAAGTTGACGTCGCCGACGAACTTGCCCTTCTCGTCGTCCCAGTTCATGGCGACGTCGATGATGGTCTGGCCGGGAGCGGCGAACTCAGGTCCGACGATGCCCGCCTTGCCGGCTGCGGCGATGATGATGTCGGCCTTGGAGCAGATGCCCGCCATGTCGTTGGACTTGGTGTGGACGGTGGTGACGGTCGCGTTCTTGGCGAGCAGCATCTGAGCCACGGGCTTGCCGATGACGAGGCTGCGGCCGATGACGACGGCGTTCTTGCCCTTGACGTCAATGCCGAAGTGGTCGATGATCTCGATGCAGGCCTGGGCCGTGCAGGGAGCGAAGCCGAGCTCGGTGTTCGTGAACACGCCGGCGAGGGACAGGTCGGTGATACCGTCGATGTCCTTCTCGGGAGCGAGGGCGCGGCGCACGGTCGCGTCGTCCATTCCCTTGGGGAGCGGGCGGAACAGAAGAACGCCGTGGACGTTCTTGTCGTTGTTGACCTCGTCGATGACCTTCAGAAGATCATCCTGAGTCGCGGTCTCGGGGAGAAGATACTGCTTGAAGGCGACGCCGACCTCGGCGCAGCGCTTCGTGGCGCCCTTTTCATAGGAGATGTCGTCGGGACGCTCGCCGATGCGGATGATGCCCAGAGTCGGGGTGACGCCCTTGGCGCCGAGGGCCTCGACGTCCGCGATCAGCTTTTCCTTCATCGCGGCGACGACTTCCTTGCCCTTAAGTACGTTAGCCATTGTTATCCTCCTTACTTAGTCAGACGGCTGAATACGCCGCCAAATATCTCGTCAGCCATGACGGTGTACTTGGCGATCATGTCGTTGGCCTTCTTGTTGAGGTCCTCGGCATAAGGCCTGTCGGTCATGGCCTTGGTGTTGATGAAAACGTTGAGGCTCGCGCCGAGCAGCGCCGCCTTGCAGAACGCAACGCCGACGCCGGCGTCGCTGATGGCGAGGGTGCTGCCCTTGTCGGCGAAGACCTTCTGAAGCTCTATGGCCTCGCAGCACTTGACCATGATGTCCATCGGGACGGAGCAGGCCTCCTTGAGGCACTTCTCCATGACCTCGGCTTTGTGCGCCTTCTCCTCTTCGGTCTCCTTGGGAAGACCGTAGGCCTTGGAAAGGGGCTCAAAGACGTCGGCGTCTCTCTGGATGAGGTCGAGCAGCTCGCGCCATACCTTCTCGGCCTTTTCCATCGTCGCCTTTATCTCGGGCTCGACGTCGGCGTATTTCTTTTTGCCGACGGTCAGGGAGCCGACCATGTTGCCGAGCGCGGTGCCGAGGGCGCCGCAGAGAGCGGAAGCGCCGCCGCCGCCGGGGACGGAGGCCTTGCTTGCGAGCTCCGTGGTGAATTCCATGCAGCTTTTATCCGCAAATGCCATTATATTTCCTCCTTACGTTCAAAGGCTCGTGCATCAGGCAAATGTCTGACGCACGAGCCCTCAAAAACAACTATTGGTTTATGATGTGAGCTTTGGATTAGAACAGGCCGGAGACCTTGCCCGTCTCGACGTCGACGTCGATGCGGCGATACGCCGGGTCGGAGCTGGTGCCGGGCATCATGCTGATGGAACCGGCCATCGGGCAGAGGAACTTCGCGCCGCCGTAGACGAGGATGTCGCGGATGGGCAGACGCCAGTTCTTGGGCACGCCCTTGAGCTCGGGGATGTGGGACAGGGACAGATGGGTCTTGACCATCATCGTGCAGAAGTCGGCGTAGTACGGATCGGACTCGAAGCGCTCGGCCTTCTCGATCGCGAGCGGCGACCAGTCGACGCCGTCGGCGCCGTAGACGTGCTTGGCGATGAGCTCGACGCGCTGACGGAGCGGCATCTCCAGCGGATAGAGGAACTTGAGCTCGACGGGATCGTTGCAGGCGTCGATGACGGCCTGAGCGAGCTCGATGGCGCCTTCGCCGCCGCGGGCCCAGTGATCGGAGAGGGCGCAGCGGACGCCGCGCTCGGCGCAGAGCCTGCGGATGAGGGCGATCTCGGCGTCGGTGTCGGTATAGAACTTGTTGATGCAGACGACCGGGTTGATGCCGGACATCTTGACGGTGTTGACGTGGTGGAAGAGGTTCTCGCAGCCCTTCTCAAGCAGCTCGAGGTTCTCGGTCTTGTACTCCTCGGGGAGGGGCTTGCCGGCAACGACCTCCGGGCCGCCGCCGTGCATCTTGAGAGCGCGGATGGTCGCGACCAGGACGGAGACGTTCGGGGTGAGGCCGGACAGGCGGGCCTTGACGTTCCAGAACTTCTCGAAGCCGATATCGGCGGCGAAGCCGGACTCGGTGACGTGGTAGTCGAAGAGCTTGAGGGCGAGACGGTCGCCGATGATGGAGGACTGGCCGATGGCGATGTTCGCGAACGGGCCGGCGTGCACGAGGCAGGGCTGATGCTCGACCGTGTAGCAGAGGGTCGGGTTGATGGTGTTGCGCATCCAGGCGCACATGGCGCCGTCGACCTCGAGGTCGTGGGTGGTGACGGGGTTGCCCTTCTTGTCGTAAGCGACTATGATCTTGCCTATACGCTCGCGGAGGTCCCTAAGGTCTCTAGCGACGGCGAGGATGGCCATGAGCTCGGAGCCGACGGCGATGCCGAACTTGGAGTTCATCTCGAAGCCGTCCTTCGGGCCGCCGAGGCCGATGCGGATGTTGCGGAGGCCCTGCGCGCAGAAGTCGAGGACCCAGCCCATCTCGACTCTCTCGGGGTCGATGTCGAGCCTCTTGAGGCCGCGCTTGGCGAGGAAGGCGTCGCTGTAGTTCGCCTCATGCTGCATGCGGGCGTTGAGGGCGACCATGGCGAGGTTGTGGGCGTTCATTATATCGTTTATATCGCCGGTGAGTCCGAGGGAGAACTCGGTCATGGGCATCAGAAGAGCGTTGCCGCCGCCGGCAGCAGTGCCCTTGACGTTCATGGTCGGGCCGCCGGAGGGCTGACGGAGGCAGCCGCCGACGTTCTTGCCGAGCTTGCCGAGGCCTTCGATAAGGCCGAGGGAGGTGGTGGACTTGCCTTCGCCGAGCGGAGTCGGGGTGATGGCGGTGACTTCGATGAACTTGCCGTCGGGCTTGTCCTTGAGGCGGTTCATGATCTTGATGAAGTCGAGCTTCGGGGTCTTGCCGTAGGGGATGATCTCATCGGGAAGAAGGCCCATCTTCTCACGGAAATACTCGATGGGGGGAAGAGTCTTTTCGGCCTCTTCGGCGATCTGCCAGTCTTTGTAGATGGTGGGATCAAGCATAGGTTTGGAACCTCCTGAAAAAAATATAAAAATACAAAAGGCATGCGCCTGATTTCATAATCAAAATTATAACAAATCAAGAGTTTCATTGTCAATAAGAGCCGTCCGTAACTTTCAACAATTATTCGGGCCTCCGCGCTCGGCGAAAGTGATAAATGCACAATGAGCGTCCGGGCGCCATATAATGTGTCGATACGACACGCTCCGCGCGACATGTCGCGCGGCGGCGCGTATCTCAAAAGCATATTGGAGGTCATAATGGATAAAAGCAAAAAAGCGTCCTCCTGCGGCGAAAAATACGGCTCTCTCCCCTCCTGCGCTCCCCTTTCCGTGCCCTTCGTGCCGGCGCAGACCGGGGCAGAGCCGGTCTACGCGAAAGGCGCCGCGCTCAGCCGCGGGACGCTATTCCCCGGACTCGATCTGCCGTGGAAAAACGTCGTCAATACCGACGTCGATACCGACACGCCGCTCGGCGAGCTCATGGCGCTCTGTTTCGTAATAAACGAGCTCGGGCTCTATCTCGACACGCACGCGGACGACCGCGAGGCGCTCGAGCTCTATACGGGCTACGTAAAGCTCATGCGCGAGGGCATGTGCAGGTATACCGAGCTATACGGGCCGCTGGAGCAGACGCAGATCACGCAGGCGGGCTACACGTGGCTCGACGACCCGTGGCCGTGGGACGGAGAAAGGACGGCGAGGTAATGTTCATATATCAGAAGAAGCTGCAGTTTCCCGTCAACATCAAGACGACCGACCCGCGGCTCGCGGCGGTCATCATCTCGCAGTACGGCGGGCCGGACGGAGAGCTCGGCGCGTCGCTTCGCTACCTCAGCCAGCGTTATTCGATGCCCTACCCCGAGCTCAAGGGGCTCCTCACGGACATAGGCACAGAGGAGCTCGGGCACCTCGAGATGATAGGCGCGATAGTGCATCAGCTGACGAGAAACCTCACCGAGGAGCAGGTAAAAGAGGCCGGCTTCGACGCGTACTTCGTCGATCACACGGCGGGCGTATACCCGACGGCGGCGTCCGGCTTTCCCTGGAGCGCGGCCGCGATGCAGGTCAAGGGCGACGTCATCGCCGACCTCGCCGAGGACATGGCCGCCGAGCAGAAGGCGCGCGTCACCTACGACAACATACTGCGTCTCTCCGACGACCCCGACGTCAATCAGGTCATACGCTTCCTGCGCGAGCGCGAGATCGTCCACTTCCAGCGCTTCGGCGAGGCGATGCGCCTCGCGACGGACCGCATGGATCAGAAAAACGTCTACGCCGTCAATCCCGCCTTCGACCGCTGAAAGGCGAAAAAAGGCAAAGAAAAGGACGTCCGATCGGACGTCCTTTTTTGCGGCAGTCGTTTAAAAAACCTACTTCGAACGAAAGGTGACGATGGATCGTCTGTGATCGTCGCTGCCCTTTCAAGCTGCGATCCAACCTTTCAATTCTTCATTTTTCAGTCTTAAGTCTTCAGTATTCATTTCGAAAATTCTGTCGTCATTGACTGAAAAAATGAATACTGAAAACCGAAGAATGAAGAATACAAAGCAAAAATCCTGCCACTGTCGTGACAGGATTTTCGCTTTGGAGCGGGCAACGAGATTCGAACTCGCTACCTCCACCTTGGCAAGGTGGCGCTCTGCCAAATGAGCTATGCCCGCTTATCTATTCAACACCGCCTTACGGCGAAGCGTCTTTAATGGTGCCTCCGGTCGGAGTCGAACCAACGACACGCGGATTTTCAGTCCGCTGCTCTACCTACTGAGCTACAGAGGCGTTTTGTTGAGCGATACGGAAGCCGGTTGGTTATCCGGCCTCCGTTCGCTTTTGGCGACCCAGAACGGGCTCGAACCGTCGA
>JAFZAM010000118.1 GCA_017557265.1 Oscillospiraceae bacterium
GCAGTCCAGGCCGATCTGGTACAGGACGTTGGCCAGCGAGCCCACAGGACTGACGCCCAGGTTCGATCTCGCGGAGAACACCACGCCGATGGCCATGAGGTAAAGGCCCGCAAGATAGACCAACAGACGCTTGGCCCAGAGTAGGAAAAAGGGTCGGTCGAGCTTTTTCATGTGATCACCCTATATCACCATACATATAGTTTGGCGCTGTCTGTGTTGTCGAACCACAGGCAGCGCCTTTTTCGGCGTTGCTCGTGTCGTTGACCCACGGGCAACACCATGCTGGGGGGGAGGATTTTGGAAAAGGTATGGGAAACCTCTGCGCAGTTGAGGTTTCTTTCAAGAGGAGAAATCTCGACGGGAAAAACAAAACCCGTCCTGATTCGTCTGAGAATCAAAACGGGCACAAAGCATAACTGGATAGAGTACGCCAAGGCGTACTGCTGCTATGCAATGGAAACCGTTTTCCTTCTCAAACACGGAAAGCCGCGCCGTTTCCGGCATCGACTTCGGGAGCGCGGTCTGTCGCCAGATCCGCTCCGGCCAGAGACCCATAGGCGGCAAGCGCCCTTAGGACCAAAGGCTTGGAAAACTTGGATTGTGAGTGCATTATAACCGAGAATCGTTGATATGTCAAGTGTTTCAGCGCCTGCTGCATCGCAGCGCAGGCCCCGGATTCCTCTGCGCTCCGCTAAATCCGGATTGGATGAAACCAGGCGAGAGCATGTTGAAGAGAATGATATGATCCGGCGTTTTTATCTTTTTTGAAATTATTAAACGGTGGACACTTTTTTGTAGCATCCACCGTTTTTTCGATTAATTACGCTCGTCGCCGACACAATAGTCAGTCGTAAATTAGTTCCATATAGATTGTTTCTTCTACACGCTCCCGAATGCTGTTCATCCGACGCACCCACTCCGTTTGGTTTTCGACTTTGAGCTGCTCTGTCACGCCCTCGCAGGCGGCATATTGCTTGACAAGCAGTTCGAACATCTCATTGGCGCTGCAGTCGATCTCTTCCAAGTGGGCGTTCAGCTTGCCGGTCAGCAGCATTCCGGTGTAGATGCCGTCGTGATGCTTTCTCAGGTATTCTCTTCTCCTGAGCCCCCACACCCCAATGCGTGGAGCCTCCGGCGGCAGCAGGTCGGGGATTAGATAATCGCCCTTGCGGTGATATGTGATTCCGTTCATATTCAAGCCCTCCAAAACCGTTTTTTCGTTGGTGCGTCGATGACCTTGAGGATCAAGTCCTCCATGTCCTCCGTCGGTTTTCCTTCAACCTTCATCCGATGCCATTCCTCGTACAAGGCCCGGACCAGAAGTCCGTGTTCGTATCGATTTAGTGTCAGACGCTTCACGCTGTCCATACCCATCACCTCCCGTATATGGCGATGTCATCATATCAGCATTTCCAACGAAAAACGAATGTGCGAAGAGGGCGAACACAGAAAAGCATTTCTGCTGATCTGTGTTCGCCCTCTTCGGTTCCCGTTGCCTTCACGATACCGGACATTATTCAATTACTGCCTTATGCACCGCAGCCGAAGGTCTCCGGGGCTTTTCCGTTCTGTTTATACGAGCCTGCCGTCGTGGAGGCGGAGGGTCTCGTCGACTCGTCTGCCGAGCTCCTCGTCGTGGGTAACTATCACGACGCAGTAGCCGTCCCCGTGGGCGAGCGCCTGCAGAACGCGGAAGACGTTGTCGCCGTTTTCCGAGTCGAGGTTGCCCGTCGGCTCGTCCGCGAGCAGGACCTTCGTTTCCATGCCGAGCGCCCGCGCGATGGCAACGCGCTGCTGCTCGCCTCCGGAGAGCATGGCGGGGAAGCGGTCGAGCGCCGTATCCGGCAGGCCGACCTTCGCTATGAGCTCCGCCGCGCGCTTTTTTGCCGCCGCGGGCCTGACCCCGCGCAGCTCCATGGGGTACATGACGTTCTCCGCCACCGTCAGCAGCGGGAAGAGCCGGAAGTCCTGATAAATGACGGCGACGCGCTCGCGGCGGTAACGCTCGAGGTCGATGTCGGCCGTGGAGACGCCGTCGCAGAGGACGCTGCCCTCGGTCGGCACGTCGAGCCCCGCCATCAGCGAGAGCATGGTCGTCTTGCCGCTGCCGGAGCGGCCCATGACGGCGTACACCCGCCCCGCCTCGAAGGCGCAGGAGACGCCGCGCAGGGCCTCCACGCTCTGGTACTGGGAGCGGTATACGTATTTGACGTCGCGAAGCTCTATCGCGCTCATTTTCTTTCCCCCTTCGTCAGTCGCGGACGGTCAGAAGCTCCATGAGATCGGTCCTGCCGACCGTGAGGATCGAGATCGCCGTGCCCAGCAGATAGCAGACGAGATACGCCGCCGCGGCGAGGAGCTGGGTCGCCCCGCCCGCGTATATCCGGAGGAGCGCCGCGCAGCCGATAAGGCAGCCCGCGAGGCTGAGGATCGCCTGCTCGAGGAAGAACGAGGAGAACACCCGTCCTTTCCCGGCGCCGAAGCCGCGCATCAGCGCGAACTCGCGCCGCCGCGAGAAGGTCATGAGCCAGGATATTATAAAGCCCAGCAGCACGATCATCAGCGAGATCGCCGTCGACAGCACCCTGCCCATGGCGATGTTGCGCTCCATGCTCTCGGTGAATTTCAGGAAGGCCGCGTCCCGCAGCAGGACGGTCGTGCGGTTGGCGGCCATGCGCCCGACGGCGCTGAAGCCCTGCTCCCGCAGCTGCTCGCGGACGGAGTCGAGCTCCCTCGCGGAGGTCAGGCGGAACCTGCACGTGCGGAAGGTGAGCATCGAGACGAGCCGCTCGAACTGCTTCTCGCCTATGTTCGCGGGCGCTTCGCCGCCCGTCAGCAGCTCCGCCGGAGCGTGGCAGACGAGCGGGACGTATATGTTGTCCCTGCCCTCCCGCCGGACGTAGCTGCCGACGGCGTAGAGGTTCACGGGTATCTCCATCGGGTAGTTGTCGATGCTCTCGTAGAGCACCATGCAGGAGAACGTGTCGCCGAGAGCAAGGCCGCGCTCGTCCAAGAAGGACGAGCTCAGGACGGCGGGGATGCATTTCGGTTCGGCGTTGAACGTGCTGCGCAGGAGAAACGGGGTGTACCGCGCGTCCGCGAGCATGCTCTCGTTCCAGCCGTCGAGCCATTCGACGTACGGGTCGGAGTAGTAAAATTCCTTCGCCGCCGTGAGCGCGTTGAGCGCGACCATCTCCGGCTGTATGGACAGCCATTCGCGCCGGCGCTCGCGGCCGGTCGCGCCGGGATTGAAGTCCGGCTCCTCTTCCGGCAGCAGTTCAGGCGGAACGTGTTCCGTGGGAGACAAAGGAGACGCTGTAAAAAAGGTCCAGAAACGGCTGATCGCTCTGGGGTATCTGAGCGACGGAGGAGCAGACGGCTCATACGGAAATCAGACGA
>JAFZAM010000011.1 GCA_017557265.1 Oscillospiraceae bacterium
AAACAGCTTAATACGCCAAGCGGGGGCAGCCGAAAAGCTGCTCCCGCTTTATACAATAAGACCGGAGCGGTATTCCCGCTCCGGTCTTTTTCTTTAATATATCCGCGCCTCAGTCGAGATGCCTGAGCGTGTATATGCCGGACATGTCGGCCCTGCCCGCGTCGCGCGCGAACGCGCCCATCGCGTGGAACAGCAGCTTGTCGGCGGTGTGAGTGAGGCCGAGCGTGAAGCCGCAGTCGTGCATGATGCGCAGGTTCATCGCGGCGGTCGTGAAGCTGCCGGACCATTTCTGCTCGACCCACGTCATGATATAGACGTCGTCCCTGAGCTTGATGTAGGTGCAGGGCGAGCTCCATACGAAGCCGCCGGACCTGTATCCGGGGTCGCCGGGCGTGCCGCCCATGAATATCGTCCAGGAATAGGACGTGGGGGAGTTGTAGATGTGCTGGCTGGACATCATCTTGGAGTAGGTCCACGTGAACGAGCGGCCGAGCAGCTCCCTCGTGAAGCCGTGGCGGCGCGTGCGCGGAACGGGAACGCCCTCGGTGACCATGTAGCCGAAGTGGTACTTCTCGACGACGTCGTGCGGATCGGCGCCGTCCGCCATGACCGCGTCGATGCAGGTCGCGCACCCGTTGGTGAAGTCGAGCGCGAAGATGAGGCCGCGCGGCGGGCAGGACTCCTTGATGTGGAAGCCGAGATAGACGAGATCGGCGTCGAGCTGGAAGGCGCGGTACTCGGCCTCGGCCCAGTCGCCGCCCTTGAGGCGGAAGCGGAGCTGCTCCTCGGCGAAGAAGTCGAGCTCGGCCTCGAAGCCGTCGTCGTCGCGGAAGGTTATCTTCCTTCCGAGGCACTGCCTGCTGTACTCCATCTTGTTGCCGGAGGCCATGCTGCTTCCGGCCTGCTCGAACTCGACGACGTTGCCGCAGAGGGCGTTTATCTCATCGGCCGTCGGCTGCCCGGAGAGGACGCTGGTCCTGTAGGTGCAGCGGGAGCCCTTGACCGTCGGATCGACGCGCTTGGACATGAAAGGCGGCGCGACGTCGCCGTCGTCGTTGAAGTCGTAGAACGTCGCGAACTGCCCGAGATACCTGCCCTTGGCCGTGTAGAGGAAGAACTCGAACTTGTCGTCCTCGTTGATGCCCATGGTCATGCCGATCTTCTTCATCGTATAGAGGTCGATGACCTCGACGGAGAGACGGCCCGCGTACTCGACCTCGCCGACGTCGTAGAAGAACGTGCAGTCGTCGAGCTGCAGATAGTCGGACGGGAAGGTGATGACGTCCTCGCCGTCGGGCGTGTCGACCTCGACCATCGTGGAGAAGTAGTTGGTGACGTAGGTGAAGACGCGCTGCCTGCCGATATCGTCGTCCCACTTGACCATCTTGTTGTCGAGCCTGAACGAGCGGAAGAAGCGGCTCTCCGCGGCGGGTACGCCTTCGCAGACGAAGCGGCCCTTATAGACCTGACGCTCGACCTCGCGGTTGACGAAGAAGCCCATGTTCGTGACGTCGTCGGCCGTGAGCGGGCGGTTGAGCTTCTCGACCGGCGTGCCCTCGTAGTCTATAAACCACATCTCAGTGACGGCGGCCCTGCCGGTCGCCATATCGAGCACGGCCGTATAGCCCCTCAGCGTGCCGGGGACCATGTGCGTGAAGAGCACGTACTTTCCGAGCTCCAGTGCGCCGTAAGCGCATTCGACGGGCTCGCCGCCGTTTTCGGTCAGCACGAGCTTCTTCTCGCACTTGAAGCTGTACTTGAGGGAGGGGGGAGCCACGCCCTCGTTGTCGAGCTCGATACATATCTCCTTGTTTACGAGCGCTTTGGAGAGCTCCGACGCGCTCACGGGACCGCCGCCCGCCAGGACGGCCGCCTTGACCTGCGCGAGGTCCAGGCAAGAATAGTTGATCCTGTACATGTTGACGCCTCCGTTAGTTTTATTTTGTTTTCTGATCATATTTTACCACCCGCCGCGCGGATAATCAACCGCGGGAGCGCATGAAAAAGCTCCGGGGCGCGTTTGCGCTCCGGAGCTTCTGCCTTATTTACGCCTTGAAGCCGTCCTTGAGGGCGACGCTTCTGTTGAAAACGAGGCGACCCGGCCTGCTGTCGACGTTGTCCACGCAGAAATAGCCGAGGCGGAGGAACTGGTAGCTCGTCGGGAAGGCCGCGTTTTCGAGGCTCTTTTCGACCTTGCAGCCCTTGAGCACCTCGAGCGAGTCGGGATTGATGAGCTCGAGATAGTCCTTGTCGGAGCCGTCGGGATCGGGATCGGTGAAGAGCCTGTCGTAGAGCCTGACCTCAGCGTCGACGCAGTCGGCGGCGTTGACCCAGTGTATCGTGCCGCGCACCTTGCGCCCGTCGGCGGCGTCGCCGCCTCTCGAGTCGGGGTCGTACTCGGCGAAGACGGTCGTGACGTTCCCGTTTTCGTCCGTCTCGCAGCCCGTGCACTTGACGATGTAGGCGCCCTTGACGCGGACCTCGTTGCCGGGGAAGAGGCGGTTGTATTTCTTCGGCGGGTCGATCATAAAGTCGTCGCTCTCAATCCACAGCTCGCGCGAGAAGCTGACCTCGCGGGTGCCGGCGGCCTCGTCGTTGGGGTTGTTCTCGACGGTGAACGTCTCGGTCTTGCCCTCGGGGTAGTTCGTGATGACGAGCTTGACCGGACGGATGACCGCCATGACGCGCGCGGCGCGCTCGTTGAGATCCTCGCGCAGGCAGTGCTCGAGGAACGCGAAGTCGACGACGCTCGGGACCTTCGAGACGCCGTTGCGCTCGGAGAAATTGCGTATGGACTCCGGCGTGTAGCCGCGGCGGCGCAGCCCGCAGAGCGTCGGCATGCGCGGATCGTCCCAGCCGGAGACGAGCCCGTCCTCGACGAGCCTGCGCAGCTTGCGCTTGCTCATGACGGTATAGTTGATGCCGAGTCGCGCGAACTCTATCTGCCTCGGCTGGGAGGGGACGGAGACGTTGTTGATGACCCACTCGTAGAGCGGGCGGTGATCCTCGTATTCGAGGCTGCACAGCGAGTGCGTGATGCCCTCGAGCGCGTCCTGGATGGGGTGCGCGAAGTCGTACATCGGGTAGATGCACCACTTGTCGCCCGTGCGGTGGTGCGTGAAGTAACGTATGCGGTAGAGCGCGGGGTCGCGCATGTTGAAGTTGCCGGAGGCGAGGTCTATCTTCGCGCGGAGCGTCATCGAGCCCTCGGGGAACTCTCCCTCGCGCATGCGGCGGAAGAGGTCGAGGCTCTCCTCGACGGGCCTGTCCCTGTAAGGGCTGACTGCGGGCACGCCGAGATCGCCCCTGTTGGCCTTGAGCTCCTCGGGCGTGAGCTCGCAGACGTAGGCGAGGCCCTTCTTGATGAGCTCGACGGCGTATTCGTAGGTCTGCTCGAAGTAGTCCGAGCCGAAGTAGAAGCGGTCGTCCCAGTCGTAGCCGAGCCAGCGGATGTCCTCCTGAATGGCCTCGACGTACTCGTTGTCCTCGCGGACGGGGTTGGTGTCGTCCATGCGGAGGTTGCAGATGCCGCCGAAGCGCTTCGCAGTCCCGAAATCGACGTATATGGCCTTCGCGTGGCCTATGTGGAGGTAGCCGTTGGGCTCGGGCGGGAAGCGGGTGTGCACCTGCATGCCCTCATAGCGGCCGCCCTCGGCGATATCCTCCTCGATGAATGCGTCGATAAAGTTTTTCGCAGTGTCCATGATAATGCTCCAATCAGGTGTTTATAAGTATGCCGTCAGGCTCTTTTCCACTTTACGCCCGCCGGCGTGTCCTCGAGGATTATCCCGCGCGCCTTGAGCTCGTCTCTGATACGGTCGGCCTCGGCCCAGTTCTTCGCCGCGCGCGCCGCCGTCCTCGCCGCGACGAGGGCGTCTATCTCGGCGTCCGCCTCGGCGGGCTCCTCCGTCAGAGTCGGCTCCTCCGTCAGAGTCGGCTCCTCCGTCAGAGTC
>JAFZAM010000119.1 GCA_017557265.1 Oscillospiraceae bacterium
AGGGCAAGTGCATCCTCTGCGGGCTGTGCGTGCGCGTGTGCGACGAGGTCGCGCACGAGGGCATACTCGGCCTCGTCGGCCGCGGCTTCGGCACGGCGATAAAGCCGGACTTCCGCGGCAGCGACCGCATAAAGGTCTGCGCGGCGTGCCTCAAATGCGCCGAGGCCTGCCCGACCGGCGCGCTGAAGGTCATATAAGCCGGGCTTCGACAAAAGCCGCCGCTTTTCGACGGTTTTCGACAAACCGCGACGGAAAAAGCCGTTTTTTCGACATAGTTCGACTTAGTCCGACTCGCTCCGACATTCTTCGCCTTTCCCCGACACGCTTCGACAAGCCTCGACGGGAAAAGCCGTAATTCGACAAAGCTCGCCTTTTCCCGACGTTATTCGACAATTCCCCGCATTTTTCGACGCGCTTCGACAAATAACGTCCCCGCCCCGGCATTTTTCGACAGATATACGCATTTTTCGACATTTTTCGACAGGAGGCGCATCCGTGAAGGTCTGGAAGATAATATCCGGCATACTGTCCATACTCGCCGGTCTCGCGGTCGGGCTGTTCACGCTGCTCGGCGTGGTGCTGACGTTTTTCCTGACGTACTACTCCAAGGGCTACATGATGAGCGCGCTCGGCATCCTCATCGGCGCGCTGACGGTCGCGGCCGGCATAATAAACCTCGCGACGTGCCGCCGCCGGCGCAAGAGCAATATCGCCCCGATGATCCTCTTCGCGGTCGCGTGCGGGCTCTGCTTTATCGACGTCGAGCCGTTTTACTACCTGCTCTACCTCGCCGTCTGGGACGGGATATGCGCGATCGTCGCGCTCGTCTTCCTCTGCATCCCGGACAAGACGCCGCCGCAGCCCGTCCTGCACGGGGCGCGGTACATAACCCCGCAGTTTACGCCGGACGCGCATTTCGCGTCCGACAGGATAGGCGCGCCGCCGGTCGCGCAGTATTCGCAGCCGTCCGGCCCGCGCCCGCCTCAGTACCCCGCGCCGCAGGGGCAGTATCCCCCGCAGTACCCAGCGCCTCAGCCCCCGCAGGATGGGCAAGGGCAATAAAATAAAAAGGACGCGGGGCTGCCGAACGGCAGCCCCGCGTTTTTGTTGTGTACGGGGTGAAGGTCATATTTCTTGTTATACTATACCAACAGAGGAAATCCTTTTCAAGATCTCGCAAGAAAAAAAGGGAGGGTCTTCCAATTTCGGAAGACCCTCCCTTATGTAGCTTTTTTGCCCCTCATCCGGGTTCGCGTTGCTCACCCACCTTCCCCCCGAAGGGGGAAGGCTTTGGTCGGAGCCTTTACTTTTTCCTGCACTCGACGCCGTCGATGACGACGCAGCCGTCGCCGAATTTGAGCTCGGCCATGCCGTCCTTGCGGATGAAGCGGTCGTCCGCGACGGGGATGAGGCGGAAGACGAAGCCCTCCCTGTCCTCGTTGGAGGCTTTGCCGAGGAGCTTGTCGCCCTCCATAAAGACCCTCTCGAGCCTGAAGCTGTCGTAACTCGTCTCGTACTCGCCGCAGAAGTCCGGCCAGCGGCTCCTGTCCGGAGCCTTGAGCTCGAGCTCCTCCGCGGTGCGGACGGGCGCGGGCTCCCTGTCGCGCGCGACGGCCTCGACGCCGTTAAAATAGCTCACGAGGGCGCGGTAGTCGCGCGGGTCGCGGTCGGTGAGGACGACGAGCGTCCTGTCCGCGTCGAAGAATCGCTCGAACCACGTCGCGACGCCGGACATGCCGCCGCTGTGGGAGACGGCGAGACCGAGCTTTTCGTCGCGCCCGGTCGCCCAGCCGAGGCCGTAGCCGAGGCCCTCCTCCTCGTCGTAGACGGCGTCCTTGCCGTTATTCAGCTTCGCGGGGGCGTAGGCGAGCGCCTGCTCCTCCGCCGTCAGGACCTTGCCCTCGCGCAGGGCTCTGTCCCATTTGAGCATGTCGAAGATGTTGGTAAAGACGTAGTCGTCGCCGTTGAGGCCGTCGAAAGCGACGACCTCGCCGTCCTCCCGGGAGTCCACGTCGGCGACGTACTTCCCGTCCTCGATGACCGTGGCGCGGGCAAAGTTTTCAAAGGGTATGCCGTCGCGGCGGATGTGCGCGGAGCGGGTCGAGGACATGCCGGCGGGCTCGAAGATGTTCTTTTGCAAAAACTCCTCGTAGGGCACGCCGTTCAGGCGCTCGACGAGCAGCGCGAGCAGGTTGAAGCCGGTGTTGGAGTATTCGAAGCCCTCGCCCGGGGCGAAGAGCGGCCCGAGCTTCGTCTCGCGCAGGAAGTCGACTATCTCGTCGTTGCCGGGGACGCGGTGCTCCTTCTCCCAGACGTTTATGAACCAGTCCTCGTCGTCGAAGTAGTCGGGGACGCCGCCCGTGTGGCTGAGGAGCTGCCGGATCGTCACGTCCGCGTAGGCGGGGAGCTCGGGGAAGAACCTGCCGAGCTTGTCCTCGAGGCTCAGAAGGCCGCGGCGCACCGTCAGCAGCACGGCCGCCGAGGTGAACGTCTTGCTCACGGAGGCGAGCTGGAATACCGTGTCCTCGGTCACGGGGAGCGTGCCCTCCGGGTCGCGGAAGCCGAGCGCGCCCTTGGAGACTATCTCGCCGCCCTCGGCGTAGAGCCACGCGCCGTTGAAGGCGCCGCGCTCGTACGCGTCGCGCGCGAGGGTCTGAAACATTGCATTCTTATCCATAAGAGTATTCCTCCTTTATTCTTTCGCTTTTCTGAATATCTCGCAGGCGACGTCGAACTGCGCCCCGCACGCGGCGTCGTCCGAGCGGTTTATCATGGAGGCGACGCAGACGTCGCGTTCGAGCGAGACGATCCATTCCGTCAGGAAGCCCGCGTTCTCGCCGTCGTGGTAGGCGACGTCGGAGCCGAACTGCGCGGCCGTCTCCTCGCCGAGCGTGTCGGCGTTTATGCGCATGACGCCGAGGCCGTAATAGTCCTTCACGGGCGTCATCATGCGCCGCGCGGTCTTCTTTTTGAGGAAGCCGCCGCGGCGGTAGCTCTTCGAGAGCGCGCGCCCTATCGTGACGAGCTCGGTCGGCGTCGTCCAGAGGCCCGCGGCCGCGTGCTC
>JAFZAM010000012.1 GCA_017557265.1 Oscillospiraceae bacterium
ACGCGCAGCCCGGAGAAGAAGCCGAGCAGGCAGACCGACGCGGCGAGGACGGTCAGCGACGTATAGCTGCAGAGCATCCCGCCGTCGAAGGGGAGGCGGCCGTCGAGCAGCTTGAACGCGAGGGTCGCGGCCGTGAAGAGGACGTACCCCGCGAGCGCCTTTATCCCGCGCAGCTTTTCGAGCGCGCAGTACTTGCGGAAGTACGCGCCGAGCAGGTAGAGATACGCGAGCCAGAAGGCCGAGTATCCGCTGCCCGTGCGGAAGGGATCGGAGCCGAATACGAAGGGCAGGACCGTCAGCAGCGCCGTCAGCGCGATAAGAGCGGCGCCCGCGGCCTTCTTCGGGAGCTTTTCGACGCCCGCGTCGAGGAAGGGCATGAAGAAGAACACGCAGAAGTATGACGAGACGTACCAGTACTGCTGAGTCATGACGGGGAAGACCGCGTTAAGGTACGCCCGCAGACCGACGGAGCCCGGCGCGAGGGCGAGCGCGACGGTCGTTATCAGAAGCGTATAGAAGACGACGCGCAGCCAGAGCAGGACTATGCCGGAGGGGCGAAAGCTCCTGCCCGTCCCGACGTAGCCGGAGATCATGGCGTAGCAGTCGACGGCGCAGAAGGAGGCCGCCTCGAGGGCCCAGCACAGCCCGTAGCGCCACGACGGAGCCGGCACGGCGGCGAGCACGCCGCCCTGCCCGAGGACGTGGAGCACGACCACCATGAGCATGGAGACCAGGCGAAGCAGATCGACCCCGTGATTTCTCTCCAATTCCGACGCTCCTTTCGGGTGAAAAAAAGCGCCGCCCGGAATGAGCGGCGCTTTCCTTATGACTTACTTCTTGGCTTTCTTGCCGCCGGCTATGAGCTTGTATACCAGCGCGGCAAGCACGCCGCCGACCAGCGGGGCCACGATGAAGACCCAGAGGTTGGAGAGAGCTTCGCCGCCGGCGAAGAGGGCGGGGCCGAAGCTGCGGGCGGGGTTGACGGAGGTGCCGGTGAAGTGGATGCCGAAGATGTGCACGAGGGTGAGCGTGAGGCCGATGACGAGGCCGGCGACGGCGCCGTTCTCGACCATGGAGGTCACGCCGAGGATGGCGATGACGAAGACGAACGTGAGGGCGACCTCAATGAAGAAGGAGAGGCCGATCTGTCCGTTGAAGAGTCCGTTGGCTCCGAAGCCGCAGTCCCATCCGGCGAAGAGGCCGAGCAGGGCGGCGCCGGCGGTGGCTCCGGCGAACTGGGCGATGATGTAGCCGATGAAGTCCTTGAAGGACATCTTGCCGGAGACGAGCATCGCGATGGAGACGGCGGGGTTGATATGGCAGCCGGAGACGTTGCCGATGGAGTACGCCATGGCGACGATGACGAGGCCGAAGGCGAGCGCGGTCAGCAGATAGGCGACGTTCGGGTCGGACGTCGAGCAGCCGACGACCGCCGCGGTGCCGCAGGCGAACAGGACGAGCACCAGCGTGCCGATGAATTCCGCTAAATACTTCTTGAACGAACTCATGGGATTACCTCCTGATTAAATTTTCGGCGGGCAGGTGACGCCCTGCCCGCCATTATGGCGGAAGCGGTGGGATTCGAACCCACGGTACGTTGCCGTACACCTGATTTCGAGTCAGGCCCGTTATGACCACTTCGATACGCTTCCGTATATGGCGCGGCCGCGCCGTGCCTATAAGATACAACTTCCCGAGCGATTTGTCAATCCAAAACGGGCGCAAACGCGCCGCGCGGGTCGCTCCGGCGGGCGTATTATTTCATTTTGCCGTTGTAATATCCCGTCGAATAAAGTATACTAATATATTATTGAAGTCTCTGGAATTGGGGGCGATAGGTTGGAGCACGAGATCGCGATAAGCCTTGAGGGCATCTGCAAGAGCTTCGGCTCGGTCAAGGCCAACGACAACATCTCCCTGGAGATCCGCCGGGGGGAGGTCCTCGCGCTGCTCGGCGAAAACGGGAGCGGCAAGACGACGCTGATGAACATCCTCTCGGGGATATACTACCCCGACGAGGGCCGCATCACCGTAAACGGCGAGGAGGTCACGATACGCTCTCCGAAGGAGGCGTTCGAGCTCGGCATCGGCATGATCCACCAGCACTACAAGCTCGTCGAGGTGCTCACGGCCGCCGAGAACATAACGCTCGGCCTGAAGGGCGGGCTGACGGTAAAGCGCCGCGAGCTCGTTCAGGAGATACGCGAGCTGACCGAGAAATACGGCTTCGAGCTCGACCCGACGAAGAAGATATACGACATGTCCGTCTCCGAAAAGCAGACCGTCGAGATAATCAAGGTCCTCTACAGGGGCGCGGACATCCTCATCCTCGACGAGCCGACCGCCGTCCTCACCCCGCAGGAGACGGAAAAGCTCTTCGCCATTCTCCATAACATGCGCGACGACGGCAAGGCCATCGTCATCATCACCCATAAGCTAAACGAGGTCATGAGCGTCTCCGACCGCGTCGCGATACTGCGCAAGGGCGAGGCCGTCGCGACCGTAACGACCTCCGAGACCGACGCCCAGACGCTGACCGACCTCATGGTCGGGCGCAAGGTGAGCCTCGAGATAGAGCGGCCGGAGGTCGACTTCGAGCAGACGGACTTCCTCAAGGTCGTCGACCTTACGTGCATAGGCGCGGAGGGGCACAAGGCTCTCGACTCCGTCTCCTTTACGCTTCGTTCCGGCGAGATAATGGGCGTCGCGGGCATAGCCGGAAGCGGCCAGCGCGAGCTCTGCGAGGCCATAGCGGGCCTCTACCCCGTGCAGGGCGGCGCGATACTCTGCCGCAGCGAGACCTCGAACGGCGAGGTCCGCGAGAACATCGTCGGCATGAGCCCGACCGAGATAATCAAGAAGGGCGTCGCGATGGCGTTCGTCCCCGAGGACAGGCTCGGCATGGGCCTCGTCGCCTCGATGGATATGATAGACAACATGATGCTCAAGAGCTACAAGCGCGGGAAGGGCCCCTTCGTCGACCGCAAGTCCCCGCGCGCCATGGCCGAGCAGATAAAGGACGAGCTCGAGGTCATGACGCCGCGCGTGACGATGCCGGTGCGCCGGCTCTCCGGCGGCAACGTCCAGAAGGTGCTCGTCGGGCGCGAGATAGCCTCCAGCCCGAAGGTGCTCGTCGTGGCGTACCCCGTCCGCGGGCTCGACATAAACTCCTCCTACACGATATACGACCTGCTCAATCAGCAGAAGAAAAAGGGCGTCGCCGTCATGTTCATCGGCGAGGACCTCGACGTGCTGATGGCTCTGTGCGACAGGATAATGGTCCTCTGCGGCGGCCGCGTCGCGGGCATAGTCGACCCGCGCAAGGTCACGAAGGACGAGATAGGCCTCATGATGGCCGGCGAGAGGAGGGACGAGGAAGTTGGATAAGGCTTACAAGCACCACGAGGAGCCCCTCATGAGGATAACCGCGAGATCGGACATGCCCGCGGGCCGCGCGTGGATCATCCGCGTGCTCGCCATCGTGTTCGCGCTCGTCGTCGGCGGTCTGGTCATCCTTTCCCTCGGGCACAACCCCTTCTCCGTCTACGCCGACATGGTCCGCGGCTCGCTCGCGACGAGGACGGCCCGCATCGAGACGGTCAAGATAGCCGTCCCGCTGCTCGGCGCCGCGCTCGCGATAACGCCCGCGTTTAAAATGAAGTTCTGGAACATCGGCGCCGAGGGCCAGATAATGGCCGGCGCGATCGCCGCCTCCTACTTCGCGCTCTACTGGTACAAGGTCCTGCCCGGCCCGCTGCTCATCCTCGTCATGCTCGTCGCCGGCGCGGTCGCGGGCGGCATCTGGGGCGTAATCCCCGCCATCTTCAAGGCCAAGTGGGGCGTCAACGAGACGCTCTTTACGCTGATGTTCAACTACATAATCATCGGCTTTGAGAAGTACCTGCAGAACGGTCCCTGGATAAAGGAGGGGACGACGTACCCGAAGATAGACATGTTCAACCAGGCCGCGCGCCTGCCGAAGGTGCTCGGCGTGCACGTCGGCTGGATAGCCGTCCTCGTGCTGACGGTGCTGATGTTCTTCTATCTCAAGTACACCAAGCAGGGCTACGAGATATCCGTCGTCGGCGAGAGCGTGCGCACGGCGCAGTACGCGGGCATGAACGTCAAAAAGGTCATCATCAGGACGATGATAATCTCCGGCGTCATCTCCGGCATCGTCGGCTTCCTTATCGTCTCCGGCGCGGACTACACGCTCAACGAGAACACCTCCGGCGGCATCGGCTTCACGGCCATCTCCGTCGCGTGGCTCGCGCGGCTCAATCCCTTCGTCATGGTCTTCATATCGGCGTTTCTCGCGATACTCTCGAAGGGCTCGAACACGATACAGACCGACTTCAAGATCCCGGCCTCGGCCGCGAGCGTCCTGACGGGCATAATACTGCTGTGCATGCTAGGCGGCGAGTTCTTCGTAAACTACAAGCTCATCTTCCGCCATAAAAAGCACGCCGAGCTCCCGAAAGGGGGTGAGGAGGCGTGACCACGATCATCAACTTCCTCTGCGCGGCCGTTCTCGCGGGGACGCCCTTCCTCTTCGGCACGGTGGGCGAGATAATAACGGAGCGCTCCGGCAACCTCAACCTCGGCGTCGAGGGCATGATGTTCATGGGCGGCGTCGCCGGCATAGCGGGCGCCTACTTCTACGAGCAGTCGACGGCAAATCCCATAGGCTGGGTCGCCGCGATCATCGCCGTCGTTTGCGCCTTCGTGTGCGCGGCGCTCGGCGCGCTCGTATACAGCTTCCTGACCGTCACCCTCCGCGCCAACCAGAACGTCACCGGCCTCTCGCTGACCATCTTCGGCACGGGCTTCGGCAACTTCTTCGGCGAGGTCCTCGGCAACAAGGCCGGCGGCTACGTCGTCGTGACGAGCCAGACCAAGGAGGCCTTCAGCGTCGGCATACCGGGGCTTTCGAACATCCCCGTCGTCGGCAAGCTCCTTTTCTCGTATAACTTCCTCGTCTACCTCGGCATCCTCATCGCCGTCCTCGCGGCGATATACTTCTCCAAGACGCGCAGCGGCCTTAATCTCCGCGCCGTGGGCGAGAGCCCCGCGACGGCGGACGCCGCCGGCATCAACGTCACGAAGATGAAGTACCTCGCGACCTGCATCGGCGGCGGTATATGCGGCATAGGCGGCATGTATATCGTCATGGTGACGTGCTCCGGCGTCTGGGTCCACAACTGCGTCAACGGCTACGGCTGGATCGCCGTCGCGCTCGTCATCTTCGCGACGTGGAGCCCGCGGCGCGCGCTGCTCGGCTCGTTCGTCTTCGGCGGCCTCTCCGTCCTGCGCTACTACCTGCACCTCGGCCTGAACATGGCCCAGTCGCAGATGTACGACGTCCTGCCCTACATAGTGACGGTCATCGTCCTCATCGTGACGGGCATACGCCAGTCCAGAGAGCACGCGCAGCCCGCCTCCTGCGGCGTCAACTACTTCCGCGAAGAGCGGTAAAAACGGAAAAAGGCGGCGGTCCCCGTCCGGGGGCCGCCGCTTTGCGTTATTCGCATTACGCGCCGTAGATCCACCTTTCAATGACGTTCGTCTCCAGAAGGATGAGAAAAACTATCATCAAGACGAAGACGACGCCGATGATCAATAAGAGCTTCCAGGTCTTCATGGCCTTGCCGGGGTGCTCGTTCGCTCTCGACATAACGTGAGCGTTCATGGCCTCCTGCTGACGCTTTACGGCGTCCCAATCGACTCCCGCCACAAGATCGCCTCCTTTTGAACGTTGACGTTTCCGTCAGTCTGCCTGTTCCTTCTTTTGGAAGATATTATCACTCGTCGGGCAGAAAGTCAATACTTCCGTCGTCTTCGAGCTTGACGCGGGCGAGAGAGTGGAGATCGTACCCCGCGGCGCGGAGCTTCTCCCCGCCGCCCTGAAAAGCCTTCTCGATGGCTATGCCTATGCCGACGACCTTCGCGCCGGCCTGCTCGACTATGCTTATAAGCCCGAAGGACGCCTCGCCGGTGGCGAGGAAGTCGTCAATGATGAGGACGCGGTCGGTCGGGGCTATGTAGCGCTTCGAGACGATGACGTCGCTCGTCCCGCCGTGCGTGAAGGAGACGACGGAGGCGTGCAGCAGGTCGGGATCGAGGTTTTTCGTCTTCGACTTTTTTGCGAAGACCATCGGGATCCCGAGCGAGAGCGACGCCGTCATGGCGAGGGCGATGCCGCTGGCCTCGATGGTGAGGATGAGCGTCGGCTCCGCGGACTCGAAGAGGCGCTTGAACTCCGCGCCTATCTCGCGGTAGAGCTCATAGTCGAGGCGGTGATTGAGGAATCCGTCGACCTTGAGTATGCCGCCGGGGCGCGTCTCGCCGCGCTCGCGTATCATTCTTTCGAGAAGCTCCATCAGTCTTCCAGCTTTCTTATGGATTCGTCGAGCCAGCTCACGTGCTGAATGAGCATGAGCGGCGGAACGACGCCCGGCTCGATGCGCTGGACGCCCGTATTGTCGTATACCGGGCCCTCGAACGGCCTGAGGCGGCCCTCGACGACCAGATCGCGGAACAGCCGCACCGTCTTGACCGTGTTGACGCCGACGACCTCATCGTTGGTGAAGACGTCGGTGATGCCCGTCGAGATGCCCCAGCCGAAGTGGATGGGGTTGCCGGGGATGTGCTTGTCGAGCAGGCTCGTGCGGCCCTCGATCGGGCCCTCGCAGGACTTGGCGTAAAAGCGCTCCCAGTCGAGCGTCATCGAGCCGAGGCACTCGAGCTGCGCGCCGGTCTTGCGGTCGAGCCTGTAGACCTGCGCGTAGGTCTCGGGCGAGCCCTTGGCGGCGAGGCGGTTCTCGTCCGAGTAGCGGACGAAGGCGACGTCCGCGCCGTTTTCCGCGAAGACGCGGCAGGCCTCGTCGTAGTCCTTGAACTTGTCGACGTCCTTGAGGACGTACTGGAGGATCTTCGCGCGCGGGTTTATGAGCTTGGCCCCGAACGCGAAGCCGTTTATCGCGTAGGTCGGCGCGTAGCCGAACAGCACCGCGTCCATATATCCGAGGACGCCCGTCTCGCTCTGCAGGGCGGCGAGCACGCCGCAGAGGAACGTCGTGTCGTACATGCGGACGTAGTAGGTGTCGAGGTCCCTTCCCGCGCGCGGTATGTCGCAGTTCATGATGATGACGTCCGGGTTTTCCAGCGAGACGCGCAGCGCGCCCTCCGACTGCGTCGGGGAGGTGCAGATTATCATCGTCGGCTTCTCGGCGGCTATGGCGGCGAGGTCGCCGTAGACCCCGTCGGGCCCGTCGCCTATGTCGAAATGCTCGGTTATCTTGATGAGCGAGCCGTATCTGCGCTCGATGCGCGCGGCCGCGGCGGCGTGGCGCCTGGTCCAGGAGTTGGTCTCGGGCGTGCCGTCGAAGGCGAAGGCGATATGCACGTTCTTCTTGGGCTTGAGCTTCTTCGGCTCGTACTGCATGTCGAGCCTCGTCGCCTCGAGCATGTCGGTCTTGCGCGCGCCGCTGAAGACCTCGAGCTGCGGGATCATGCTCTTGATGTTCTTCTTGAGCTCCGCGGAGCTCTCGTTGTAGGGGTAGCCGAAGACCATCAGATATACCATGAGCGCGTCGCCCGTCGTGACGTTCTTGACGTCGGGGTTGACGCTCTTGTAGGCCGTGCGGAACGAGCGGTGGACGCGGTTTATGACGTCGCCGACAGGCTCGGTTATCTCCGGATGCTCCTCGATATACTTCTCCGTCTGCTCGACGAGCCTCGTGAACATGCCGGGGTGCGAGAACCAGAGGTTGTCGAAGAAGCGGCGCTTGTCGAAATCGAGGAACTCGTAGTATATCGTTATGTCGCGGTTGGTCTCGTCGCGCTGCGGGATGAGGCGGATGACGTTGCCGTAGATGGAAGCGGCGCCGACGTAGTTCATCGTCGAGACGCGCTTGTTGCCCTCCTGGACGTAGTATCTGTTGAGATACTCGTAGACGAGGATGGGCTCGCGTATGCCCTCCTTGAGCTGGCTCATGTAGAGCTTCTGCCACTTGATGGCGAACTCCGTGTCGTCGGCCAGCAGCGGCATCCAGTTGCCCGCGAAGGTGTTCGAGCGCATCGCCGTCCTCGTGCCTATGATGCGGCGCAGGGGTATCTCGTGGTGCCCGAGGTTTATCTCGCCGAGGATCTCGACGCCCTGCAGCCTGTCCTCGAGAACGGGCAGGTAGCCGTGCGTCGCGTCGTTCGCGTGCTCGGAGACGTACTTTCGCCCGAGTTTGCGCGCGCCCTGATATGCCGATCTCCCGTCTGTCTCAGCCATGTTCGGAGCCTCCTTGACTTCGATTGTTGTCTTACCCTTTATTCTACCATCCGGGGGAGGATTTATCAATATACTTCGCGGCGCCCGGAGCGCATAAAAAGATCCCCGCGGAGAAGTCTCCGCGGGGATCGGTGCGTCATATAATTCCCGCCGGAGCGGGGGAGGGACGCTTAGCCCTTGATGACGTTGATGCCGGGGATGATGTAGGCGAAGGACGGAGCCGAGACGGCCTCGCTCTCGTGGAAGTACTCGCCCTCAGGGATGTTGAGGTCGTCGCCGCCGCCGACGGCGGTGCCGGTGAGAGGACCGTCGAAGACGTGGATCTCGCCGCTGAGGAGCTTGGCCTTGGCTTCTTCAATGGCCTCGGCGGTGCCCGGAGCGATTATATCCTCGTTGAGCGGGCTGAGGAAGACGGCGCCCTCGGAGAGGCCCTGGCACCAGTCGGTGGCGATGGGCTGGCCGTTGAGCACGCAGTTGACGGCGTAGATGAGGTACTTGCTCCAGTCGGCGCGGGCGGAGACGAGGGAGGCGGTCGGAGCGGCGGGGATCATGTCGGCGTTGTAGCCGCACTGCCAGACGCCGTTCTGGGCGGCGGTGGTGGCGGGGGCGGTGGAGTCGGAGTGCTGGGAGATGACGTCGCAGCCGCCGTCGATGAGCGCCTGGGCGACCTGGGACTCAACGGTCGGGTCGTTCCAGGAGTTGGTGTACATGACGTCCATCGTCACTTCGGGGTTGACGCTCTTGGCGCCGAGATAGAAGGCGGTGTAGCCGGAGATGACTTCCGCGAAGTCGAACGCGGCGACGTAGCCGAGCTTGTTGGTCTCGGTCTTGAGGCCGGCGGCGATACCGGCGAGATAGCGGGCCTCATAGATGGAGACGAAGTAGTTGTGGTAGTTGGGAAGGTTCTCGAGGGCGGCCTTGTAGCCGGTGGCGTGGCAGAACTCGACGTTCGGATAATCCTTGGCGACGGTGACCATGTAGTCCTCGAAGCCGAAGCTGGTCGCGAAGATGATGTTGCAGCCGGCCTCGACGAGCTCGCGGATGGCGGTCTCGCACTCGGAGCCCTCGGGGGTGTTGTACTTGTTGATGACCTGATCCTCGCGCAGGCCCAGAGCCTTCATCATGTTCTGGGTGCCGAGGTCATGGTTGTAGGTGTAGCCCATGTCGGACGGGTCGGAGATATGGACGCAGCCTATCTTGATGTTGTCCTTGGTGATGCCGGCGGAGGCGTCGGGAGTGGGATTTGCGGCGGGTTTGGCAGAGCACGCGACCAGCGCGAAGAGCATGATCACGGCGATGACCAGCGCGATAACTTTCTTCATCGATTGTACCCCTTCTGTTTTATAAAAATGGTTGAATGCGGAGTCTCACCGCATTCAAAAAATCATAACAGAATAATACTACATATTCGCCGTTTTTGCAAGGACTTCGCACATTTTGTGTTATTTTGTTGAAAATGCATAATCGGCATACAAGAAGTGCCGCGCGAGGAGGAGAAAATGCGCTTGACGGCGCGCCCCGAATAGATGATAATATATCATAGATTTGTATACGCTGCGCGGAGGAACGAGATGAAGTTTTCGGATATGCCGTACGCGCGCCCGGACATGCGCGCCTTCGCGGCAGGGATGCGCTCTCACGCTATGCTGCTGGCCTCGGCGAAGGACGTCTCGGAGGCGGAAGCCGCCGTCGCGGCCGCCG
>JAFZAM010000120.1 GCA_017557265.1 Oscillospiraceae bacterium
ATCTCGACAGGCTACATGACCGAGGTGCTCTACATCCCGCTCTGGCCCTTCTATGTGGTGGAGACCGTGGCCATGGCCATCTTCACGCTGGCCCTGATCTACGACACGATCCTCTATGTCGTCGCCATCTTCCGGGACGACTTCGCCGAGATGGTGCAGGCAGACTGGTCGTGAGGAGCCGACACAGCAGGAACAAGGAGAAAGATATGCATAATCGAGATTACAGGAACTACGACGATCTGCCGCTGATGCTCACGGTCATGGACGTGGCCGCCGTGCTGAGGATCAGTCGGACGGGCGCCTACGAGTTGGTGCGGCAGGAGGGCTTTCCCGCCCTCAGTATCGGGGCGCGCATCATCGTCCCGAAGGAGCAGTTCATCCGCTGGGTCGAGGAACACACCGGCGGGGAAAAGAAAGATTTCAAAGAATAAAAAGAGGCGACAGATTTCCCTCATAAGAAATTACTTCCTTATGACCCTGAACCATTGTGCTTCCGGGGCTTTTGGCTTATAGTAGAAAAAACAAGCGCCCGCAATACTGCGGACGCTTGTATAAGAGGCAGATTATCTCTTGCTGAACTGAGGCGCGCGGCGGGCGAAGCGCCTTCGGCACTTCGGGGGTTATGTCCCCACTCGCTCCCGGCCCCGCCGGGCCGGAACCGCTCGGGGATGACAAAGGCCGCCCGCCGGGTAAAAAACAAGCGCCCGCGAAAAGGCGGACGCTTGTAAAAGGGGCAAGTTATCTCTTGCTGAACTGCGGGGCGCGGCGGGCGGCTTTGAGGCCGTACTTTTTGCGCTCCTTCATTCTCGGGTCGCGGGTCAGGAAGCCGGCGGCCTTGAGAGCGGCGCGGTAGTTCGGATCGACCAGGAGCAGAGCTCTGGCGACGCCGTGACGGATGGCGCCGGCCTGGCCGGTGACGCCGCCGCCGACGACGGTCGCTTCGATATCGACCTTGCCGAGCTGGCCGACGGTCACGAGCGGCTGACGGACGAGGAGCTTGAGGGTCTCGAGCCCGAAGTAATCGTCGATGTCGCGGCCGTTGATGGTGATGGCGCCGGTGCCGTTGGGGAAGAGATGAACGCGGGCGACGGAGGACTTCCTGCGGCCCGTTCCGTACATGTAAGGCTTCTTACTGGTATACATTCTTCATTTCCTCCTTATTCCCATATCTCGGGCTTCTGAGCCTGATGGGTGTGCTCGGCGCCGGAGAAGACCTTCAGGCGCTTGAGCTGGGCGCGGCCGAGGCTGTTCTTGCCGAGCATGCCCTTGACGGCGAGCTCGACGGCGAAGCCGGGGCGCTCCTGCATGATGCGCTTGTACTGGACTTCCTTGAGTCCGCCGGGGTAGCCGGAGTGGGTGCGGTAGTACTTCTGCTCGAGCTTCTTGCCGGTCAGGACGGCCTTGTCGGCGTTGATGACGACGACGAAATCACCGCAGTCGACGTTGGGCGTGTAGATGGGCTTATGCTTGCCGCGAAGCAGGGTCGCGGCCGTGGCTGCGGTGTGGCCGAGGGGCTTTCCCGCCGCGTCAAGGATGTACCATTTTCTCTCCATGGTCTCCTTGCGAGCCATTGTCGTGGACATTGTATGTGACCTCCAAACTTGGTTGAATTCATAACGCCTGATTTTTATACCATATTCCCGGTATCTTGTCAACAACTATTTTCAGTTATTCCTGATATGCTCGCGTTTTCGCCTTTTTACTTCGATTTGCTCCGTTTTTCTCGGTTTCGATTTTATTTTTCGTGAGGTGTCCCATGCAAAAGCTCGCCGGACTCGTGCGCCGCTGCGCCGACGATTATTCCATGATTGACGAGGGCGACCGCATCGCCGTCGGCCTCTCGGGAGGCAAGGACAGCGCCGCGCTGCTCGCCGCGCTCGCCTCTCTGCGTGGTTATTACCCGAAAAAGTTCGAGCTCTTCGCCGTGACGGCGGACATGGGCTTCGAGGGCATGGACCTGACCCCGCTCGCGGACTGGTGCGCGCGGCTCGGCGTCCCCTACATCGTCGAGAAGACGGAGATCGCGAAGGTCGTCTTCGAGGACCGCGGGGAGAAAAACCCCTGCGCGCTCTGCTCGAAGATGCGCCGCGGCGTCATAAACCGCCGCATCGTCTCCGAGGGGATAACCAAGCTCGCCCTCGGGCACCATCTCGACGACGCGATAGAGACGTTCTTCATGTCGCTCGTCTACGAGGGGCGCATAAGCTGCTTCTCCCCCGTCTCGCTGATGGACAGGAGCGGCGTCACGCAGATACGGCCGCTGCTCTACGCGACGGAGGCGGAGACGGAGAGCGCCGTCGCGCGTCTCGGGCTCCCGGTCGTCAAGAGCACCTGCCCGATGGACGGCTTTTCCAGCCGCGAGGACGCGAAAAGGCTCGTCGCGGCGGTAAGCGCGGGGCAGCCCGACTTTCACGCGAAGATGCTCGGCGCGATGCAGCGCCTACCCCTCCCCGGCTGGGCGCCGGAGCACCACCCGAGAACGAAAACGCGGACGGACTGAAAGAAATGAATCGCGCCTCACGGCGCATGAGTCGCCCTCCGGGCATGATCTGACCTACGGTCATGATTCGCCCTGCGGGGCATGAAGGCGCTATTCAAATCATGACGGCGGAGCC
>JAFZAM010000121.1 GCA_017557265.1 Oscillospiraceae bacterium
GAGCCTACGCCGGAGCCTACCCCGACCCCCACGCCCGAGCCCGAGTACGACTACGTCACGGGTCTCGGCGAGCCGCTGTACGACTATGAGTGCGGGCAGCCCGTCCCCGAGAGCGAGGCCGTCGACGACGAGTTCTTCGCCGATACGGTCTTCATAGGCAATTCGCGCACGCAGGGCTTCCAGATATACAGCGGCCTCAAAACCGCGAAGATCCTCGCCGGGCGCTCTATAAGCGTCGCGAACATCTACTCGGAGAAGGTCATCTCCAACGGCAACGACGAGTACGTCACCATCATGGACGCGCTCAGGTGGAGGCAGTACGCGAAAGTTTACATAATGCTCGGCATCAACGAGATAGGCATCCCCTACGACAACTATTACGACGCCTTCGGGCAGGTAGTCGACTCCGTCCGCATGCGCCAGCCGAACGCGGAGATATATATCCAGGCGATAATGCCCGTCACGAAGGCCAAGAACGACGACGAGAGCGTCTTCGCCAACTACCGCATCCGCGCCTTCAACGAGAGGCTCGTGCAGATCTGTGAGGAGAAGGGCTGCCACTATATCAACACCTACGAGGCCGTCGCCGACCCGAGCGGCAACCTGCCGGACGACGCCGCCTCCGACGGCGTGCACTTCGGCAAGTACTACGTCGGGCTCTGGCTCGACTACCTCAAGACGCACACGGTCGTTCCCCGTCCCGTCGAGACCGAATAATACAAGGAGGCTGCTCACATGAAAAGAACGTTCGCCCTCATAGCGGTCCTCGTGCTGCTCGTATCGCTCTTCTCGGCCTGCGGCAAGAAGGAGGACAAGGTCGTCGACCTCGACTCCCTCGACGCGGCGCTCGCGGAGAAATCCCCCTTTCTCGAGGCGCTCGAGCCCGTCGACACGGACATCGGCTGCATGATACTCACGATAGACGAAAACGACGTCGAGAAGGCCGTCATGCGCTTTTCCAGCGGCGCGACCGCCGAGGAGTACGCGCTCGTCAAGGCCAAGGACTCCGCCGCGCTCGGCAGGATAGAGAAGGCGCTCAAGGAGCATATCGCCTTCCAGAAGACGAGCTTCGCGGGCTACGTCCCCTCCGAGGTGCCGAAGATCGAGAACGCGATACTCAGGACGAGCGGCGATTATATCTTCTACTGCGTCGCTGACGACGCGAAGGCCGTGCAGGACATCATCGACCTCTATCTCAAGTAACGCAAGGCAAAAAGAGAGCCGGAACGCTTCGTTCCGGCTCTTTCTTTATGCGGATCAGTCGCTCAGGCGGTGCTTGCGCGCCTCGTGGCGCTGACGCCCGGCCTCCCATTCCCGCTTCTCCTCCTCGGTCTGAGGCTCGAAGGGCGGGACGGCGCAGGCCTTGCCGTCCTTGTTGAGCGCGACCTCGACGAGATGGGCGACGTTGATGAGCGTCCGCTCGCCGTCGAGCGTCTCGCAGTAGGTCTTGACCGTGACCTCCATGGAGGTCCTGCCGACGTAGGTTATGGCGGCGTTGAGGACTATGGTCTCGTTGAGGTACGCCCCGGCGAGAAAGTCCAGATTGTCGATGCAGGCCGTCGTGATGTTCTTGCCGGAATAGCGCCTCGCGGTCACGCCTGCGATGTCGTCTATCCACATCAGGAGCTGGCCGCCGAAGAGACGCCCGCCGCCGTTGATGTGCTCGTTGCGGACTATATAGCTCTGCTCGCAGCTGCAGGAAGCGTTCATTTTCATTCCTCCGTAAGAGAATTTTACTTCTTCTTCGTATAGAACAGCACGCCTATCGTGCGCGGGCCGCAGTGGTTCGAGACGGTGCAGCCGGCGCGCGTCACGAGGATCTCCTCGAACGGCGCGATGGAGGCGACGAGCTTCTTCGAGTCCTCGATTATCTCGTCCTCGATGCCGGAATGGGTTATGAAGATGCGGCGCAGGTCGAGATCGTCCCTGCCCTTGAGCTTATCCTCCATGTACTTGCGGATGCAGACCTCGGACTTGCCGCGGTACTTCTTTCCGACGACCATGCCGCCGTCCTTGACCTGGATGCAGGGCTTGAGGCCGAGCAGGTTCGCGCCGAGAGCGGCGACGCCGGAGCAGCGGCCGCCGAGGTGGAGGAACTTGAGCGTGTCGAGGATGAAGCTGACGTCGAGCGTCGGGGCCATCTCGTTGAGCCTGGCGGCGATGTCCTTCGCCTCCATGCCCTGCGCGGCCATTATGGCGCCGTCGATGGCGAGGTGGCCGGTGCCGGTCGAGAGGTTGAGGGAATTGACCGCGAAGACGTTTTCGAGCTCCTCGGCGGCGAGCGTCGCGTTCTGGAAGCAGGTCGAGAAGCCGCTGCTGATATTGATATGGACGAGGCCGTCGTAGCCTTTTTTCTGCTCTGTGAAGAAGTCCTTGTACTCCTCGAAGTTGACGGCGGCGGTCGTCGTCATCGCGCCGCCGGCGGCGACGTGCGCGTATATGTCGTCGGGCGTGATGTCCACGCCGTCGGCATAGGTCACGCCGTCCTTTATGACGTGAAGGGGCAGGACCCCGATGTTGTACTTTTCAACGAGTTCCGGAGAGAGATCGGCCGTGCTGTCGCAAGTTATCCTTACCTTCATTTTTCTACCTGCCTTATTGAATGATATTTAAGATCGCGGACACAGCCGCGTCGTATTCTCCGCTGTCGAGAGCGTCCGCGTAGACGCTCGGATATCTGCCGTCGGGGAGCCAGACGAGACGCTTCTCGCCCGCCCATGCGTCGTATACGGCCTTCGTCATCGAGCCGCCGACAACGTTCTCGTTCGCCGCGATGAACACGGCGGGTATCTTTGTCACGGTGGCGCGGGACCTGAGGTCGACGTCCTGCGTGACTATGCCGAAGGCGCGTCTTACGAGCGTGTCGAGCATCTCGCCGACGAACAGGTTGCCGAGGTTGAATTCGTGGCGCAGACAGTGCAGCTCGTAGTCCTTGAGGTTTGAGTAGACCGTCTCGACGACGATCGCGTCTATCCCGCCGCCGGCGAGGTCGCCGCTCTCCGCGAGGAGGACCGCCGCGTCGCCGCCTATGCTGCGGCCGCAGACGATGAGCGTCTTATCATCGCTGTCGAGCCCCTCGGCCTTTATGAGGTCGTAGAGATCGAGGCTCTCCCAGACGCCGAAGGTGGTCGCCTCCATGTCCCCGCCGCGGTGTCCGCGCATATCCGGGATAACGACGTTGAAGCCCTTTTCCCAGAAGTACGGGGCGAATATCTCCGACTCCTCCGCGCTCTCGTCGTACCCGTGGAGGATGACGACGGTCGTATCGGAGCCGCGGTCGTAGAAGTCGTAGCCTATCTCGAGCAGCGGCGCGCCCTCGACGGCGGTCGAGGCAGTCACGGCCTCGTAAGTCCGGCGCTCTCCGCCGGCCGAGGCCTTCCACGCCGCGGCGTCCGCTAGCAGCTCTTCGCGTCTCGCGGCCTCCGCCTCGGTCATCTGCCAGTCCTTGTCGTCGTTTCGTATCTTCTGGATGTCGTAGCGCAGGCACGCCGCGTCGAAGACCTTCACGGCGCCGTTATGCTGCCCCCAGAGGAGCAGAGCGCCGCCGACCAGAACCACGACGATGACAAAGATGATGAAAAACCGCTTTTCTTTTATGGATTCACGTCCGCTGTCAAGCATCTGTATCCTCCGCGGGGACGACGGACTTGGCGTAGTCGAACTCGGAGCGGTCCTTCGTCTTGTCGTATATGGTCGCGCTGCCGCGCTCGAGGGCTATCATGCCCGTGCGCGCGAGCTCGAGGATGCCGAAATCCTTCAGCAGGGCGAGCATGGCGCCGTTTTTCGCCTCGTCGCCGGTTATGGCTATCATCAGCGAGGAGCGGCAGATGTCGACTATCGAGGCGCGGAAGACGTTTACGATGGAGATTATCTCGTCGCGGCTGTCCTTGTCCTCGGCGCGGACCTTGACGAGCATGAACTCCCTGTGGATCGAGAGCGACTCGTCGAGCTCGCATACGCTGATTACGGGCAGCAGCTTGCCCAGCTGCGCCTGCACCTGCCTTATCCTCTGGTCGGAGCCGTCGACCATGACGGTTATGCGCGAGACCGACGGGTCCTGCGTCTCGCCGACGGCGAGGGAGTCGATGTTCCAGTTTTTGCGGGAAAACAGCCGCGTCACCTGACTGAGGACGCCGGCGCTGTTTTCGACAAGGATGGAAAGCGTTCTTTTCATGTCTACTTCTATACCTCCGTTATCCCGCGTTTATCTCTTCGTCCGCGCCGACGGCGCATTCTATGATACCGCCGCGCTCTTTGAGCTCCTTCACGGCCTCAAAAAGTCCCTCCGCGTCCGTCACGCGCCTGCCCTCGAGCCCGTAGGCCCGGGCGAGCGCCATGAAGTCGGGCCCGCGGTCGAGCGTCGTCTGCCAGAAATGCGAATGCATGAAGTGCCGCTGATTCTGCCGGACCATGCCGAGGGAGTTGTTGTTGAAGATGACCGTCACAACGGGCAGGCCGTATTTCACCTCGGTCGAGAGTTCGGTCAGGTTCATGCGGAAGCTCCCGTCCCCCGTCACGTGCACGACCGTGCGGGACGTGTCGCCGGCGCGCGCGCCTATCGCCGCGCCGAGGCCGAAGCCC
>JAFZAM010000122.1 GCA_017557265.1 Oscillospiraceae bacterium
GTGAACGCGCGCCGCAAAAGCGGAGGCTGCGCTCTTGCCGCCGTGCTCGTGACGCTGTTCGTCTGCTTCTTTATCCTCGTGACGTACAAAAAGCGGGCGTCCGACCCCGTCCTGCTCGATTATATGTACGACTTCATCGCCCTCTGCCTCTCCGCCGTCTCGACGCTCTTCATCGCCGGCTTCGCCTTTGAGCGCGCCGCGCCGAGAAAGGCGCTCTGGATGTGCTTCGCCGCCGCCTTCTTCTGCTTTATAGGCGCGGCCGACTCCGTCGGGCAGTGGACGCTCGTATTCTATATTTTCCTCATCGTCTATCAGCTCATGCACGGGGCTATCCTCGCCGCGGCGTTCAGGGCGCACGACCCGCTCGAGGCCGAGCCTCCCACGGAGGCCGAGGAGAAGGCCTACGCCGACGTGCTCGCCGAGTTCGAGGACCCGGACGAGGCCCCCGCCGACGCCGAAAGCGGCCCCGCACCCGAGGAGGGAGACGCCCCCGAGGAGGGCGGCGCTCCGGAGGACGGCGAATTCTGAAAAACGCATAATGAAAGCCCCGCGGGTATTTTCCCGCGGGGCTCTTCTTTTCGTATTACGGGCGGAAGCGGAAGCTCTTGTAGCTCGAAACGGGCTTGAAGCCGCATTTTTCGGCGGCGGATAAAAGCGCGGGCTCGTCGCTGTCGATAAAGAACACCACGCTCTTTTTCCCCGCGCGGAAGGCCTCCGAGCAGGCTCTCGTTATAAGCCGCGCCTCTATGCCGCGGCCTTTGTGCTTTTCGTCGACGGCGACGCCGAATATCTCGGCCTCGTCCTTGTCCCACGTGGACGTGAATACCGAGCCGCAGATCTTCCCGCCGTCCATGAAGACGTTGACGTCCCACTTGTCGCGGGCGTCGCGGATGCGGGCGGCGTTCCAGTAGTAGTCGGGGTACGCCGCGTCGTGGAAGGCGGCGTATTCGGAAAAGCGCTCCTTGCCGAGCTTGTTGACGCCGCCGGACTGGCCCTGCTTGAAATCGGCCTTGGCAAGGCGCGTCGAGACGCTCGACTCGAAGGGCTCCGCGCCGGCAGCGAGCGCGGCCTCCGCGCCGGCTTTGTTCTCGCCCGGGTAGGCGAGGACGGCCTCGTAGCCGCTGAAGGCCGAGGCGACGTGGGCGCTCATCTCGTTATAGACGGCGGGGTCGCCGCCGAGAGCGCATATCCCGCATATCGCCTCGCAGTATCTCGAGTCCGTGTCGATCCAGAGGCAGAGGACCCCCTTGAGGTCCGCGCCGTCCCAGCAGCCGAGGAGTCGCCCCTCGGGCTGCTTGAGTATCTTCATGAATTCCTCGCGCAGCGCGTTTCTCGAGCGGTAGCGCGGGAAGGACGAGGTCTCGGGCGACTCCTGCGTGCTCCACGCGAGGTCGGCCGCCGCGTCGACTCCGTCTTCTTTTATGGGCTTTATCATATCTTTCCTCCGTATAAGGACTTATTCTCTGTCTTTATAGTATAGCATGCCGCGGCGCGTTTTTCAAACCGCCGTTTTCGCCCCGAACTGAAAAATTTTTACACTTTTGCGCCCCTGTTCCCTCTTGTTTTTTCAAGCGCTTGATTGTATTATTGATAATAGTATGGAGTATTGTCTTTAGTCCGTATATATAGCTGAAAGGTGTGAAATAAATGAGCGTTGAATTCCGTCCCGTTTCCCCCCGCATCCAGGAGATGCGCGAGAGGATCCGCCACCGCCTCATAGAGGCCGACTCCGAGCGTGCGATGATCGTCACCGAAGAATTCAAAAAGCACATGAACCTCGTCCCGACCATCCAGCGTCCGACCCTCACCAAGGCCGTCACCGAGAAGATGACGATGCGCGTCGAGGACTTCGACGTCCTCCCCGGCAACCTCGGCAGATACTTCTCCTCCAACATCGGTTATCCCGAGTCCAACGCCGGTCTGGCCTTCGTGCCCAACGCCATCAAGAACGGCGACTGGTACATGGGCGACGACGGATATTACCACAATCCCGACACGGACGACTTCCGCATGCGCTGCTCCGTCGAGGACTATGAAAACCTCCTCAGCGTCCGCGAGGTCTGGGATCACAGAAGCACCAACTGCTGCGGCGACGGATGGGCTCCCGAGGGTCTCGACGAGCTGTGCCGCCTCGGCGCGACGAAGCACAACGTCTTCCTCAAGCACCTCGTCAACTGCCGTCCCGGCCACCTGATCGCCGGCTTCGACAAGATCATCAACGTCGGCTACGGCGCCATCCGCAAGCAGGCTCAGGACTGGCTCGACGAGCATCGCGGCAACATCATGGGCGACGACGTCAAGCGCTATCTGTTCTACTCCTCCGCCGTCATTGCCGCCGACGCCGCCATCACCTACGTCCGCCGCACCGGCGACGCCTGCTTCGAGAAGGCCAAGACCGAGAAGGATCCCGCGAGGAAGGCCGAGCTCGAAAAGTTCGGCGAGAGCCTGCACTGGATAAGCGTCAACCCCGCCCGCACCTTCTGGGAGGCGACGGAGGCCGCGCTGCTGTATCAGTACCTGCTCCGCCTCGACGGTCTGGGCGCCATCTCCATGGGCCGCTTCGACCAGTATACCTATAAGCAGTTCAAGTCCGACATGGAAAAGGGCACCCTCACGCTCGACGAGGCTCAGGAGATAGTCGACGCGTTCTTCCTTAAGATCAACAACACCTGGCAGGGCGCTTCCCAGTACATGTTCGAGATGATAGGCGCCAACACCTACATGCACACCAACATCGGCGGCGTCGACAGGCAGGGCAACGACGCGACCAACGAGATAAGCTACATGGTCCTCCAGTCCATCGCCCGCCTGAAGATCCACGATCCCACGATCTCCCTGCGCATCAACAAGAACACCCCGAAGGATATCTGGGAGCTCGCCATCGAGACGACGAAGATCGTCGGCGGTCTGCCTCTGTTCCAGAACGACGACGTCATCATCCCCGCCCTCATCCAGGAGATAGGCTACTCCCTCGAGGACGCGCGCGACTACGGCATCATGGGCTGCCAGGAGATAGTCGGCCCCGGCATGGAATACCCCGCCGCCAACGGCAACACGCCGCCGTATTCCAGCCTGAACTACGGCACCGTCTTCAACATGGCCATCAACGACGGCAAGAACCCCTTCAACGGCGAGCAGTGCTCGCTCCACACCGGCTTCCTCTATGAGATGAACTCCATAGAAGAGGTCCGCGAGGCCATGAGAAAGCTCGTGTTCTACCTCATAAAGCTGCAGGTCAGCATCGACAACTACACCGAGTACCTCCAGCAGTACTGGAACACCGAGAACATCCTCTCGCTGAGCATGGCCGACTGCATGGAGAAGGGCATGGACGCCTCCTGGGGCGGCTGCCGCTACAACTCCTACGGCGGCACGGCGACCGGCCTCGCCACGATAGCCGACTGCCTGACCACCATCAAATACATGTGCTTCGACAAGAAGCTCTGCACGACCCGTGAGCTCTACGACGCCGTCATGGCCAACTGGGAGGGCTACGAGCCGCTGCGCCAGCAGATACTGAGCGAGGTCCCGCACTACGGCAACGGCGATCCCTACGCCGACATGGAGATGGTCTGGATGACCGAGTGCTACTATGCCGCCTGCCAGGAGTGCTACTCCATGCGCAGCAAGGTCTATAAGTGCGGCATGTACGGCGCCTCCGACCACGTCACGCAGGGCTACACGACGTGGGCCACCCCGGACGGACGCTTCACCGGCGAGCCCATCGCCGACGCGAGCTCCCCCGCTCAGGGCCGCGACATGAACGGTCCGACCGGCGTCTTCGAGTCGAGCGTAACGTGGAACCACAAGCACTTCATCGACGGCCTCGCCGTCAACCTGAAGATACACCCCAACGCCGTCAACAATCAGGAGGGCGTCGACAAGCTCATCGACATGACCCGCACCTACTTCGACAACGGCGGCATGGAGTGCCAGTACAACATCGTCTCCGCCGACGTCCTGCGCAAGGCCCAGGCCAACCCCGAGGAGTACAAGGACCTCATCGTCCGCATTGCGGGCTACTCCGCCTACTTCATCGAGCTGAGCAGAGACTGCCAGAATGACCTCATCAGGCGCCACGATCACATGGTGTGATAACTAAACAGCGA
>JAFZAM010000123.1 GCA_017557265.1 Oscillospiraceae bacterium
GAACGTCGTCGTCGGGACGCGGAGCGCCGTGTTCGCGCCCGTGTCGGAGCTGAGGCTCCTCATCATCGACGAGGAGCAGGAGCTGACCTACAAATCCGAGATGACCCCGCGCTACCACGCGCGCGACGTCGCGAAGTTCCTCTGCTCGCGCGCCGGAGCGCTGCTGCTGCTCGGCTCCGCGACCCCCTCCGTCGAGACGAACTACTATGCCGAGACGGGGAGATACCCGCTCTTCCGCCTGGAAAAGCGCTATAACGAGCAGGCGCTGCCCGAGGTCGTCATCGTCGACATGCGCGCCGAGCTCAAGGCAGGAAACGGCGGAAGCGTGAGCGGGAGGCTCCGCGAGGAGCTCGAAAAGAACATATCCGCCGGCGAGCAGTCCATACTCTTCATAAACCGCCGCGGCACGAACAACATCGTGTCCTGCCCGGAATGCGGCTTCATGCACACCTGCCCGAACTGCAGCGCTCATCTTATCTACCACGGCGCCAACGGCCGCCTCATGTGCCATTACTGCGGCTATTCCCGCCCCGCTGAGCGGACCTGCCCCGAGTGCGGCGGCCGCCTTAAATACTTCGGGACGGGGACGCAGAAGGTCGAGGACGAGCTCGAGGAGCTTTTCCCCGGAGTGCCGATGCTCCGCATGGACGCCGACAGCGTCTCCGCGGCGAACTCGCACGACGAGATACTCTCGGAGTTCGCCAAAAAGAAAATTCCCATCCTCGTCGGCACGCAGATGGTCACGAAGGGCCTCAATTTCGACGACGTGACGCTCGTCGGCGTGCTCTCGGCCGACCAGACGCTCTATTCCGGCGACTGGCGCGCACAGGAGAGAACGTTCTCGCTCGTGACGCAGGCCGTCGGCCGCAGCGGGCGCGCGAAAAAGGCCGGCCGCGCCGTCATTCAGACCTTCACGCCCGACAACGAGGTCATCCGCTGCGCCGCCGCGCAGGACTACGACGCCTTCTACCGCTCCGAGATAAAGCTCCGCGAGCTGAGCGGGACGCCGCCCTTCGCCGAGCAGTACGCCGTCTTCGCCTCCGGCGAGGACGAGGACGCGGTCGTCGCATGCTGCCGGGAGATAAAGGCCGCCTTCGTGAGCTCGCTCGGTCCGGAATCCGGCGCGAGGGTGCTCGGCCCCGTCCCCGCGGCCGTCGTCCGCGTGCAGGGGCGCTTCCGCTACCGCGTATACGTTAATACCGCGCCCGACCCCGCCGTCCGCGGGCTCATCGCCGGCGCGATAAGAAAATACTCAAAGGACACGAGATTTCGCGGCGTCGCGCTTTTCGGCGACGTCGATCCGATAGACTGAGGTGACGATATGGGACTTCGCAACATCATCAAAAAAGGCGACCCCTCGCTGCTTAAAAAGAGCCGCGAGGTGACGAGCTTCGACAAGCGCCTCGCCGCGCTGCTCGACGATATGCGCGAGACGCTCATCGCCGCAAACGGCCTCGGCCTCGCCGGCCCGCAGGTCGGCGTGCTGCGCCGCGTCTGCCTCGTCATAGACACCTCCGGCGAGGAGGAGGAGATCGTCGAGCTCGTAAACCCCGTCATCGTCGAGGCCGAGGGCGAGCAGGACGGCATGGAGGGCTGCCTTTCGCTGCCCGGCGTATGGGGCATGGTAAAGCGCCCGATGCGCGTCAAGGTCGCCGCTCAGGACAGAGACGGCAACTGGTTCGAGCGCGAGGGGGAGGGGCTCACCGCCCGCGCCTTCTGCCATGAGATAGACCACCTCAGCGGCGTCCTCTTCGACTCCGTCGCCGAGCGCATCCTCGACCCCGAGGAGGTCGAGAAGATGGCCGAGGAAGAGAAAGAGGCCGAGAGCGGGGAATCCGAATGAGGATAGTTTTCATGGGCACGCCCGACTTCGCGGTCGCGTCGCTGCGCGCGCTCTGCGCCGCGGGACACGACGTCGCCGCCGTCGTGACGAAGCCCGACAGCCCCAAAAACCGCGGCATGAAGCTCATGCCGAGCCCGGTCAAGAAGGCCGCGCTCGAGCTCGGGCTGCCCGTATATACGCCCGAAAAGCTCAAAACCGCCGAGACGGCGGAGCTGCTCGCATCGTTTAAGGCGGACGTGTTCGCCGTCGTCGCCTTCGGGAGACTGCTCCCGAAGAGCATCCTCGACCTGCCGCCCATGGGCTGCGTCAACGTCCACGGCTCGCTCCTTCCGAAGTACCGCGGCTCCGCGCCCGTCCAGTGGACGGTCTTGAACGGCGACAAGACCGGCGGCGTGACGACAATGCTCCTTGACGAGGGCATGGACACCGGCGCCGTGCTCCTTTCCGAGTCCGTCGAGGTCGGCGAGTACGAGAGCTTCGGCAGCCTCTACGCGCGCCTGGCCGACGTCGGCGCGGCGCTCTTGGTAAAGACACTCGCGGGTCTCGCCGACGGCTCCGTCAAGCCCGCGGCGCAGGACGATTCGCTCGCAACGTACGCTCCTCCCGTCACAAAGGACATGTGCCCCGTCGACTGGGAATCGAGCGCGGTTGACATAATCAACAAGATCAGAGGTCTCGACCCCTCTCCCGCGGCCTCCGCGGAGATAGACGGGGTCAGATTCAAGCTCTTCGGGGCGAGGCCGACCGGCCGCCGCTCCGGCCTCCCGGCGGGGACAGTCGCCGGGACGGACAAGCAGGGGATAGAGATCGTCTGCGGCGGGGGAGAGACCCTCGTCATTACCGAGCTGCAGGCGCCGGGCGGCAAGCGAATGAGAGCCGCCGACTATCTCCGCGGCCACCCGCTCGCATGACGGCGAGGGAGGCCGCGCTCAAGGCGCTCGCCGCCTTCGAGAAGGGTCAGAGCCCCGAGGCCGTCGTCGACGGC
>JAFZAM010000124.1 GCA_017557265.1 Oscillospiraceae bacterium
GGGCTCCTCCGTCTCCGCGAAGACGGGGACGGCCGCCTCGACCTCCGGCGGCTCCGCAGCGGGCTCCGTCTGCCGCGCCCGCTGCGAAAATCCCACGCTGCCCGCGACGACTGCCGCGACGCAGACCGCCGTATAAACTATCCTGACCGCTTTTTTCAAGGCCGCACCCCCTCGGGGAAAAGCATACCCCCTCGCGGGCGCGCGGACTGTCGATTTCGGGTCCGTTTTCCGATTGACATAATGCAGAAAATGTTGTATTGTGAAGATTAAGCTATCAATATGTCAAAAGGAGGCGCGGCGCGGTGAACACGGTCGGAATATACGTCCATATCCCCTTTTGCGCGTCGCGCTGCAAATACTGCGATTTCTGCTCGACGGCGGACAGGAGAGACCTCATCCCGCCCTACAGGGACGCCCTGCTGAAGCACATCCGCGAATCGGCGGGCGGCATAGCGCAGAGCGTCTGCGACACGGTCTATTTCGGCGGCGGCACGCCGAGCTGGTTCGGCGCGAAGAACCTCATCCGCGTCTTCGAGGAGATGAAGAGGCGCTTTCGCGTCCTCAAGACCGCCGAGGTGACGCTCGAGGCCAATCCCGACAGCGTCGACCTCAGGAGCCTCAAAAGGCTCCGCGCGGCGGGCTTCAACCGCATCAGCATAGGCGCGCAGTCGGCAAACGACGCCATTTTGAAATTCATCGGCCGCAGGCACAAATTCGAGGACGTCGTCCGCGCCGTCTCCGACGCGCGGAAGGCCGGCTTTGAAAACGTCAGCCTCGACCTCATATACGGCCTGCCCGCGCAGACGCGCGACGACTGGGTCGACACGCTGACGCGGGTCATCGAGCTCGAGCCCGACCACATATCCTGCTACGGGCTCAAGATAGAGCAGGGCACGCCGCTCTGGGAATACCGCGACTCCCCCATGATACCCGACGACGACCTGCAGGCGGACATGTACCTCTACGCCGTGCACACGCTCGCGGCGCACGACTACGCGCAGTACGAGATATCGAATTTCTGCCGCCCGGGCATGGCCTCGAAGCACAACCTCAAATACTGGACGCTCGGGGACTATCTCGGCATCGGCGCCTCCGCCGCCTCGAACATAGGCGACCGGCGCTATACCTGCGTCGACGACGTCGAGGAATACATAAGGCGCGTAAATTCCGGCGAGGCGCTCTGCGGCCCGGTCGAGATCGTCGACCAGTACGAGCGCGCGTCCGAGTACCTCATGCTCGGCCTGCGCACGACCTACGGCATAAGCGAGGAGGAGTACGAGGCGATATACCGCGGCGGCTTCGGCACCCTCGAGGAGCTCCTCAAGGACTACGCCGCGCGCGGGCTCGCCCGCTACCGCGACGGGCGCTGGAGCTTCACCCCGCCGGGCTTTCTGCTCTCCAACAGGCTCATCGGCGAGCTGCTCGACGCGCAGACGGAATGCAAGTTCCACATCGGCACGCCGTGGCGCGAAAAGGACTATTTCTCAACGCTGTTTTAATTTTACGGGTCTATACGGACCCGCGGCGTGATAACTTATACTCAAGTTTTTCTTAGGCGGTGCACCATGAAGATAGTAAGCTCAAAATCGACAAGAAACGGCGGCACGACCCGCTCCGGCGGCGCGAAGAGCGCGCCGAAGCGCGAAACGGCGAAGTCCGCGCCGAAAAAGACCTCGGCGGCCCCGAAAAAGGCGTCCTCCGCGCCGAAGACGACCCGCTCCGCTCCCGCGAAGAAGGGCGGCAAGGGCGGGACCGTGTTCCTCGTCGCCGTCCTCGTCATCCTGCTCGCTTGCGTGACGGGCTTCATCCTCGCCGGGCGCAGCGCGGCCTCGAGCGGGAAGATATACCCGAACGTCTCCGCGGGCGGCGTCGATCTCGGCGGGCTCACCGTCGAGGAGGCGGCGGCCAAGCTCGAGGAGGCGGGCGGCAATCCCTACGCCGGGCGCACCGTCACCGTCAGCTTCGCCGGAGTCGCCGACGAGCTCGTCATAACCTCCGAGGAGGCGGGCCTCGTCGATACGTCGGCGGACGCCGCGGCGCGCGTATATGAGTACGGGCGCGGCGAGGGCTTCATATCCGACACCGTCAACTACCTGACCTGCCTGCTCCGCGGCTCGACCGTCGACTCCTACGCCTCGAAGGCCATCGACGAGGCGGCCGTCCGCGCGAAGATAGACGAGACGGCGCGTAGCGTCAATTCCGAGCTCATGCAGAACTCTCTCGTCGTCGAGGACACGCGCGTGACGATAATCAAGGGCGCGAGCGGCATCCTCGTCGACACCGACGCGGTCTATAAGCTCGTCGCGGACGCCTTCGCGACCGGCGCGGCGACCGTCGAATACGCCCCCGAGACGACCGACCCGAAGGAGATAGACCTCGACGATATCTGGAACATGGTCACGCGCGACCCGGTCAACGCCGAGTTTGACGAGAAGTTCAACGTCATCCCCTCCGAGGAGGGCGTCACCTTCGACCGCGCGCGCGCCGAGACCCTGCTCGCGAACGCGAAGACCGGCGACAAGGTCTATATAAACCTCTCCCGCGTCGAGCCCGAGATAACGACCGAGGCCCTCGAGGCGACGCTCTTTTGCGACCTGCTCGCCTCCAAGAGCACGATAATGACGAACATCGCCGTACGCTCGAAGAACGTCGAGCTCGCGTCCGACAGGATAGACGGGCTCGTCCTCATGCCGGGCGAGGTCTTCAGCTTCAACGGCGTCGTCGGCCAGCGCAAGCGCGAGGACGGCTACGGCGAGGCCATAGCCTACGTCAACGGCGAATCCGTCCCGCAGGTCGGCGGCGGCGTCTGCCAGATGTCCTCGACGATATACTACGCCTGCCTCTACGCCGACCTCGAGATCGTCTACCGCACCTGCCACCTCTACATCTCCAGCTACGTGCCCTACGGCATGGACGCGACGGTCAGCTGGCCGTCGCCGGACTTCAAATTCGCCAACAGCACGCCCTACCCCATCAAGCTGCACACGTGGCGCGACGGGCAGACGATATCCTGCGAGATATGGGGCACGCGCACCGACTTCTCCTACGACCATATAGACATGCAGTACGAGGTCAAGGAGTGGCTCGACCCGAAGGACGACTTCAAGGCCGATCCGTCCATGGAGCCGGGCTCCGCGCCCGTCCTCAAGACCTCCGGCAGCAAGGGCCTGATATGCAACACGTACAAGGTCAAGTACGACGCCGACGGGAATGTCATCTCCCGCACCTACGTCGCCAACAGCATCTACAGCCCGCACAACAACGTCTACCTCTGCGCGTACGCGGATCTTCCGCTCTACCTGACGCCGGAGCAGCTCGACAAGATAGACTACGTCACCCCCGAGCCGACCCCGACGCCGGAGACCACGCCCGAGCCGACTCCCGAGGTCACTCCGACCCCGGAGGTCACCCCGACGCCGGACGTGACCGAGACTCCCGAGCCGACGGAGACCCCCGAGCCGACCGATACCCCGGAGCCCACGCCGGAGACCACTCCCGAGCCGACCC
>JAFZAM010000125.1 GCA_017557265.1 Oscillospiraceae bacterium
GCGGGGCACGCCGGGATAGAGGCCGCGCTCGCCTCGGCGAGGCTCGGGCTCGATACGATATGCTTTACCATCAATCTCGACGCCGTCGGCAACATGCCGTGCAATCCCGCCGTCGGCGGGACGGGCAAGGGACATCTCGTCCGCGAGCTCGACGCTCTCGGAGGCGAGATGGCGCGCGCCGCCGACAGCGCCTGCATACAGTTTCGCACGCTCAACCGCGGCAAGGGACCGGCCGTCTATTCCCTGCGCGCGCAGGCCGACCGCCGCGAATACCAGAAGATAATGAAGCACACTCTCGAGCTGCAGGAGAACCTGCGTCTCAAGCAGGCGGAGATAGTCGAAATAGGCGTCGAGGACGGGCGCGTCGTCTCCGTCAGGACGCATAACGGCGCGGTGTACGAGGCGAAGGCCGTCGTGATAGCGACCGGGACGTACCTCCGCGGCACTACGATAACCGGCGACGTCTCCCGCTCCGGCGGGCCGGACGGCATGTTCGCCGCGAACGCTCTCTCCGAGCGGCTCGTCGGGCTCGGGCTACCGATAAGGCGCTTCAAGACCGGCACGCCGCCGCGTGTCAACGGCAGGACCGTGGACTGGTCCAAGATGGAGATACAGCCCGGCGACGAAGACCCGGAGTTCTTCTCGTTCCGCTCCGTGGGCGTCCCGCAAAACCGCGCCGTCTGCTATCTGACGTATACAAACGAGCGCACGCACGAGATAATCCGGGCAAACCTCGACCGCAGCCCGCTTTTCTCCGGCGTCATCGAGGGCGTCGGTCCGCGCTACTGCCCCTCCATAGAGGACAAGGTCGTGCGCTTTGCCGAAAAAAAGCGCCATCAGCTTTTCATTGAGCCGATGGGTCTCGGCACGGAAGAGGTCTACATTCAGGGTCTTTCCTCCTCCATGCCGGAGGACGTCCAGCTTGAGTTCATGCACACGATACCGGGCCTCGAGCATGCGGAGATGATGCGCGCGGCCTACGCCATAGAATACGACTGCGTCGATCCTCTCGCGCTCAAGCCGACGCTCGAGACGAAGCTTATCGAGGGACTGTACGGCGCAGGGCAGTTCAACGGCACCTCCGGCTACGAGGAAGCCGCCGTGCAGGGTTTCGTCGCGGGAGTCAACGCGGCGAGGAAGATAAAAGGGCTCTCCCCACTTATAATCGACCGCTCGCAGGGCTATATAGGCGCTCTCATCGACGATCTCGTCACGAAGGGCACGAACGAGCCCTACCGCATGATGACCTCCAGAAGCGAATACCGCCTGCTGCACAGGCAGGATAACGCCGACCTGCGTCTCGCCGGCGTCGGGCACGAAATCGGGCTCGTCTCTGACGAGGAATACGAGGTCGTCAAGGAGAAGTACGCACTTGTCGACGCCGAGCGCGAGAGGCTCGAGAAAACGCACGTCAAGGTCACGGACGAACTCAACGCCATGCTCGAAGCCAGGGGCACGGCTCCCGTCTCCGGCTCCGCGTCGCTCGCCGAGCTCGTCAAGAGGCCGCAGCTCGACTATTACTCGCTCGCGCCGTTCGATCCCGGCAGACCGGAGCTCCCCGCGGCGGTATGCCGTCAGGTCGAGATAACGCTCAAATACGAGGGCTACATCCGCCGCCAGACGAAGCAGGCCGAGGACTTCAGGCGAATGGAGTCACGCGTCCTGCCGGAGGATATCGACTATATGTCCATTCAGGGGCTGCGCACCGAGGCGAGGCAAAAGCTTGACAGGATACGCCCCGTCAGCTTCGGGCAGGCCTCGCGCATCTCGGGCGTCAGTCCCGCCGACCTCACTGCGCTGATAATATATCTCGAGCGCAGAAAAGATAATTAGAAAAAATAGTATACTTCTCTACTATAAAACGGCATACAAAAAACCGCATCGCGATCGCGATGCGGTTTTTCTTCGTGGTTTTACTCGGGATGTTTCTCGCCGCTGAGCTCGTCGTTGAGGGTGATCCTGTTGTCCTTTGCGAACTTGACGATCTTTTCCTTGTATCCGTCCCAGAACTTCTCTTCCTCATGCTTGAAATAAACGAGAGGCATGTTGCTGTTTTTGAGCTTGAGCTCGATGCACTCGCTCGGAGAGGACTTGAACAGTCCCTTTTTCTCGCAGGGCTTGAGGGTGATGCTGATGAAATCGCTGTACTTGAGATTACGCATAGCGTAGTTGTTGCCCATCTTGACGACCGCCATAAGCTCGGTCTTGTCAAATAAAAGATGCTCTTTTGCCACTTGCTTGTCGCTCCTTCATTTTACAAAATGACAGTTTATCTGTTTTGGCTATATTTTACTTGTTGTCAAGATAAAAATCAACCTTTTTATAAAAGATTAAACGATTATTTTTGCCGGCTTGAAGCTACCGTCCGAGCCGGACACGGCCGGCATAATCATCTTCCCGGCCTCTTATCCGTTTTATTCCGGCAGTAAACGTTTTTTTTCTTCTTCCGGTTTATTGTGACAGATTATACTATCCGCAAGGTATAAAATCCGATCTTTTGTGCGTATTTCTATTTGCATTTTCCATACAGATGGTTTATTATATTAAATCATATTATGACACATGGGGATATGTTCAGTACACAGATCCATGAGTCGTATGGGACAGGTGACATCCCGTTTCCCGAAATAGAATTGAGGAGTGAATCGAAGTGGAAAAACTCATCTGGATCGCGCCGATCCTGGCCGTCATCGCTCTGATCTTTGCCGTTATCAAGACGGCAATCGTCTCCAAGGCGGATGCCGGCAACACGCGTATGAAGGAGATCGCCACAAGCATCAGTGAAGGTGCGCGCGCATTTCTGTTCTCCGAGTACAAGATCCTTGTTATTTTTGTCGCGGTCCTGTTCCTGCTGATCGGCTTCTTCATCAGCTGGAAAACCGCTGTATGCTTCCTTATCGGCGCCATCTTCTCCGTCGGCGCCGGCTTCGTCGGCATGAACGTCGCCACCAAGGCCAACGTCCGTACCGCCGCCGCTGCCCAGAAGGGCGGCATGAACAAGGCCCTCGGCATCGCCTTCTCCGGCGGCTCCGTCATGGGCATGTGCGTCGGCGGCCTCGGTCTTCTCGGCTGCGCCCTCATCTACATCATCACCAAGGACGTCGAGATCCTCACCGGCTTCTCCCTCGGCGCTTCTTCCATCGCCCTGTTCGCCCGTGTCGGCGGCGGTATCTACACCAAGGCC
>JAFZAM010000126.1 GCA_017557265.1 Oscillospiraceae bacterium
AGAACGACTTGCGGCGCTTTTTGCATATATCTGGAATTATTCCGGCTTTATCGCGATATGGAGCTCGTCGAGCTGCTTCTGGGTGACCTCGGAAGGCGCGCCCATCATGAGGTCCTGAGCCCTCTGGTTCATGGGGAAGGTGATGACCTCGCGGATGGATTCCTCGCCCGTGAGCAGCATGATGATGCGGTCGATGCCGGGGGCGCAGCCGGCGTGCGGGGGCGCTCCGTAGCAGAAGGCGTTGTACATGGCGGGGAATTTCTTCTTGACGTCGTCCTCGCCGAGGCGCACGAGCTCGAAGGCCTTTATCATGATGTCGGGGTCGTGGTTGCGCACGGCGCCGGAGGCGGTCTCGTAGCCGTTGCAGACGAGGTCGTACTGGTTGGCCATTATATCCAGCGGATCGATCTCGCCGCGCTCGGCCTTCTCGAGGACCTCGAGCCCGCCCGCGGGCATCGAGAACGGGTTGTGGCAGAATTCGAGCTCGCCGCTCTCCTCGCCTATCTCGTACATCGGGAAGTCGACGATCCAGCAGAGCCTGTACTGCTCCTTGTCCATGTGCGCGGGGCAGAGCGCGCCGAGCTTCGTGCGCAGGACGCCCGCGGTCTTCTGCGCGACGGCGAGCTTTCCCGCGGCGAGGCCGACGAAGCAGCCGGGCTTCAGGCCCAAAGCGGAGACGACCTCGGCCTTTTTGTCCTGCACGAACTTGGCTATGCCGCCGACGAGCTCGCCGCTTTCGTCCATGCGGAACCAGAAGCTCTTCTGGGCGGTCTGCACCTCGACGTCGGCGCAGAGCTTGTCTATCTGCTTGCGCGTGCCCTCGAAGCCGTCGACGACGACGGCCTTGACGACGTTGCCCTCGAAGGGGCCGAAGCCTATATCGCCCAAAAGCGCGGTCGCGTCGGTTATCTCGAGGTCGATGCGCAGGTCGGGCTTGTCGGTGCCGTATTTCTCCATCGCCTCGCGGAACGGGATGCGCTCAAACGGCGCCGGGGAGACGCGGTCGTAGAGGCCGTACTTTTCAAAGACGGGCACGAGGACCTTCTCGAGCACTCCGAGCACGTCGTCCTGCCCGGCGAAGGACATCTCCATGTCGAGCTGGTAGAACTCGCCCGGGGTGCGGTCGCCGCGCGCGTCCTCGTCGCGGAAGCAGGGCGCTATCTGGAAGTACCTGTCGAAGCCGGAGGCCATGAGCAGCTGCTTGAACTGCTGCGGGGCCTGAGGCAGGGCGTAGAACTTGCCGGGGTGCTTGCGGGCGGGCACGAGATAGTCGCGCGCGCCCTCGGGGGAGGAGGCCGTCAGGATCGGCGTCGTTATCTCGAGGAAGCCCTGCTCGGTCATGAGCCTGCGGAGCTCCGCGACGACATTGCAGCGCAGAATGATGTTCTTTTTGACGGCGGGATTTCGCAGGTCGAGGAAGCGGTATTTGAGCCTCGCCGCCTCGTCCGCGTCGCGGCTGCGGTTTATCTCGAACGGGAGCTCGTTGTAGCGGCAGCGGCCGAGGACCGTTATGCTCTCGGGAACGACCTCGATGTCGCCGGTCGGGAGCTTGGGGTTCTTCGAGGCGCGCTCGCGCACCGTCCCCTCGACGGAAATGACGGACTCGTTGTTCATGCCGTGCAGGAGGCGGACCGTCTCCTCGTCCTCGGCGACGACCTGCGTCGTGCCGTAGAAGTCGCGGACTACCGCGAAAGAGAGATTGGCGCCGACCTCGCGGACGTTCTCGAGCCAGCCGCAGATGCGGACATGCTTTCCCTCGTCGGATATGCGGAGCTCGCCGCAGTTGTGTGTGCGTGACTGTTCCATTGTGCGATTACCTTCTTATATTTCTTTGATGCAGCGGGCGCCTTCGCCGGCTGCGAGCGCTTTCTTTATAAACTCCGCGGCCTCGCCGGGAGCGAGGGAGACCTGCTCCCTGGAGGTCATGTCCTTGACGGCGAGCTTTCCCGAGGCGATCTCGTCCTCGCCGACGAAGACGACGAAGGGGACGCCGAGGCGGTCGGCGTAGGCCATGCGGGCCTTCATCTTTTTCTTTTCGGTGTAGAGCTGCGTCCTGATGCCCTCGCCGCGCAGAGCCGTCGCCGCGCGCAGCGCGAAGGAGAGGTCCTCCGTCATCGGCAGGACGAGCGCGTCCGCCGGAGCGGTCGGGACGTCGGCGTTTAGAAGCCCCTGCTCGTCGAGGACGTAGAAGAGGCGGGTCAGGCCTATCGAGATGCCGACGCCGGGGAGCCTGCGGTCGGTATAGTACCCCGCGAGGTCGTCGTAGCGCCCGCCGGAGCAGATGGAGCCTATCTCCGGGTGCGACCACATGGTCGTCTCGTAGACCGTCCCGGTGTAGTAGTCGAGGCCGCGCGCTATCGTGAGGTCGATGGCGAAGTGGTCGTCGGGGACGCCGAAGTCGGCCATATAGCCGATGAGCGTCGCGAGCTCGTCCGCGCCCTCGTCGAAGGTCGCGCTGACGCCGCGCAGGGCGTCGAGCGCGGCGAGGACGGAGGCCTTGTCGCCGGTCGAGCCTATAAAGGCCGTGACGCGGGCGGTCTGCTCCTCGGTCAGGCCGCATTCGCTCTTTAAGAGCTCGGCGGTCTTTTCGGGGCCGATCTTGTCGAGCTTGTCTATCGTCCGCATGACGCCGCCGGGGTCGGTTATGCCGGCTATCTCGAAGAAGCCGTTCAAGACCTTGCGGTTGTTGACGCGGATCGTGAAGCCCTCGAGGCCGAGGGCGGTGAAGGCGCGGTAGATTATCGAGGGGATCTCCGCCTCGTTCATGATATCGAGCGTCCCGTCTCCGATGACGTCGATGTCGGCCTGGTAGAATTCGCGGAAGCGCCCGCGCTGGGCGCGTTCACCGCGGTAGACCTTGCCTATCTGAAAGCGCCGGAAGGGGAAGGTCAGCTCGCCGGCGCGCATGGCGACGTATTTCGCCAGCGGCACGGTCAGGTCGAAGCGCAGCGAGAGGTCGCTGTCGCCGTTGGTGAATCTGTATATCTGCTTCTCCGTCTCGCCGCCGCCCTTTGCGAGCAGTATCTCGGAGGATTCGATGAGCGGGGTGTCGAGCGCCGTGAAGCCGTAGAGCGAGTAGGTCTCGCGCAGAGTCGCGACCATGCGGTCGAAGAGGACCTGCCTCGCGGGGGAGAGCTCCATGAAGCCGGAGAGCGTACGGGGTTTTATGCGTTCCATTTATAATGGTATCCTTTCGAAGTTACTTTTTCGGGTTTACTATGTCGCGCCACGCGAGGTCGCCGCGCTGCAGTCCGTGGACGAGGACCTCCGCCGTCGCCACGTTGGAGGCGAAGGGGATGGTGTACTGGTCGCAGAGGCGGCAGAGCGTCGCGAGCTCGGATTCGTAGGCGGGCGACTGCGGATCGACGAAGAAGAAGACGAGGTCGAGCTCGTTATAGGCGATGCGCGCGGCTATCTGCTGCAGGCCGCCCTGTCCCGCGGACAGATACGACTTGACCTGCAGGCCGGTCGCCTCGGAGATGAGCTTGGCGGTCGTCCCCGTGGCGCAGAGGTCGTGACCGTGGAGGATGCCGCAGTAGGCGATGCAGAACTGCACCATGAGGTCGTTTTTGGAATTGCTTGCTACGAGAGCGATATTCATTTCCTGCCTCCTTTTCCGTGGTCCTAAAAGTTGTAGCGGAGCCGGCCGACCGGCTGCTTTTCGCCGGCCATGCGGCGGGCAATGCGCTCGTAAGCCGCGGCGGCGCCGCGAGAGGAGTAGATCATCAGGGGGGAGCCGAGGTTCGCCGCGAGGATGACGTCCTTGTCCTCCGGGACGACGCCGATGAGCCTCGCGCCGACCGCGTCCACGGCGTCGTCGACGGTCGCCCGCCAGCGGCGCAGGACGGAGGGACGGATGCGGTTTACTATCAGGCGCGGAGCCTCGACGCCGAGGTCGCGGAGCTTTTCGA
>JAFZAM010000127.1 GCA_017557265.1 Oscillospiraceae bacterium
CCGCGCGCTGACGCCGTTCGTCATCGCCTTTATAGGCGACGGCGGGGCGTATTTTATCGGCCGCGCGATGGGAAAGCATAAGCTCGCCCCGCGCACAAGTCCGAAAAAGACCGTCGAGGGCGCGATAGGCGGGCTTGTCTGCTCCGTCGGCTTCGCGCTTATATACGGCCTTATCCTGAAATTTGCATTCCATACGGACGTCCTTTTCGGACGTCTCGCCGTCATGGGAGCCGTCGGCGGCGTCGTGTCGCAGCTCGGCGACCTGTTCTTCTCGCTGTTTAAGCGCGAGAGCGGCATAAAAGACTACGGGACCCTTTTGAAGGAGCACGGCGGCATCCTCGACCGCTTCGACAGCATGGTGCCTCTGGCGCCGGTCGTCGCGGCGATGTTCTGTTACTGGCCGCCCTTCGGAGCATGATATGAAAAGCAGCGTATCCGTCCTGGGCTCGACGGGCTCGATAGGCAAAAACACCCTCGAGGTCATAGAGGCCCTCGGCCTGCGCGTGACCGCGCTCGCCGCCGGGAAAAACTCGCGGCTCATGGCCGAGCAGGCGCGGAGGTTCTCCCCGCGTCTCGTCGCCATGTCCGACGAGGCCGCGGCGAACGAGGTGCGCCTCGCCCTCGCGGATACGGATATCCGCGTCCTCTCCGGCGAGGAGGGAGTCGCCGAGGCGGCGGCCCTCGAGGAGACGGACACGGTCGTCGGCGCGATAACCGGCATGGCCGGTCTCGTCCCGTCGCTGACGGCGATAAGGGCGAAAAAGCGCCTCGCTCTCGCCAATAAGGAGACCCTCGTCTGCGGAGGGCGCATAGTCCGCCGTGAGCTTAAGAGGACGGGGGCGGAGATGCTGCCCGTCGATTCCGAGCCCTCGGCGATATTTCAGTGCCTCGCGGGCGGCGGGGAGGTAAAGCGCCTCGTCCTGACCGCCTCCGGCGGCCCGTTTCTCGGGAAGACCGCGTCCGAGCTCGAGGGCGTGACCGTCGGGCAGGCGCTCGCGCACCCGAACTGGAGCATGGGACCGAAGGTCACCGTCGACTCCGCGACCATGATGAACAAGGGCCTTGAGCTTATTGAGGCCATGTATTTTTTTGACCTCCCAGAGGATAAAATATCGATATACGTCCACCCGCAGAGCATCGTGCACTCCATGGCCGAGTTCGTTGACGGGAGCGTCGTCGCGCAGCTCGGTGCGCCTGATATGCGCCTGCCCATCCAGCTCGCGCTGACGTGGCCGGAGCGCGTCCCCGGCCCGGCGAAGACGCTGGACCTGACGAAGACCGCGCCGCTGACGTTCCTCGAGCCCGATACGGAGACCTTCGCCTGCCTGCGTCTCGCGCGCGAGGTAGCGCGCGGGAAGAGCGGGGACGCGGCCGTCATGAACGGCGCCAACGAGGCCGCCGTGGCGGCTTTTCTCGCGGGGAGGATAGGCTTCGGGCGCATCTATCCGCTCGTCGCCGCCGCCGTTGAAAAGCTCGGCGGGGCCGAGGCGGATAGCGTCGATGAGGTCGTGCGTTTGGGCCGCGAGGCCGAGAGGTTCGTTTATTCATGTATATAGTCATAGCCATCGTGGCCTTCGGCGTGCTCGTCGCCGTCCATGAGCTCGGGCATTTTCTCGCCGCGAAGCTCCTCGGAGTCAAGGTAAACGAGTTCGCCCTCGGAATGGGGCCGAAGATAATATCAAAGCAAAAGGGGGAGACGGCGTACTCCCTGCGCGCGCTGCCCATAGGGGGCTTTTGCGCCATGGAGGGGGAGGACGGCGACTCCGAGCTGACCGACCCCCGCGCCTTCTGCAACAAGAAGATACCCTCGCGCTTTCTCATCCTCATCGCGGGCTCCTTCATGAATTTCCTCGTCGGATTTCTGATCGTGCTGATCCTCTTTTCCGGCCGCTCGTACTACGCCCAGCCGGTCCTGACCGGCTTCATGGACGGCTTCCCCTTCGAGGGCGAGACCGGCCTCATGGAGGGCGACCGCATCGTCTCCATCGACGGGCACCACGTCGGCACCGTCGAGGAGGTGACGCTCTATCTCGCCCGCGGCAACGGCGAGACGGCGGACGTCGTCGTCCGCAGGGACGGCAGGCGCGTCAAGCTCGACGACCTGCCGCTCAAGCTCCGCGAGTACGAGACGGAGGACGGCGTCGAGCTCAAATACGGGCTGTATTTCAAGACGGTCGAGAGCTCCTTCGGCGAGCTCATACGCCAGACGTGGAATAACTCCATCTATTTCGTAAAAATGGTCCGCATGGGCCTGAGCGACCTCCTGACGGGCGCCGCGCGGATAAAGGATCTCTCCGGGCCCGTCGGCATAGTCTCGATGATAAACGAGGTCGGGCAGAGCTCGCCGACGAGGAGCGCCGCGCTCTGGAGCGTCGCGTATCTCATCGCGTTCATCGCGGTCAATCTCTCCGTGATGAACATGCTGCCCATTCCCGCGCTCGACGGCGGGCGCATCTTCGTAATGCTCGTGACTTGGGTCATAGAGAAGATCATACGCCGCAAGCTCAATCCGAAGGTCGAGGGCTATATCCACGGAGCGGGACTCGTGCTCCTGCTCGCGCTTATGGCCTACGTCATGTTCAACGACATCGTAAAGCTCTTTTGAGGTGACCTGATGGCGACTCGAAGGATAAACGTCGGCTCCGTCCCGATAGGCGGCGGCGCGCCGGTCAGCATCCAGTCCATGACGAATACGAGGACGGAGGACGTCCACGCGACGGTGGAGCAGATAAAGCGCCTCGAGAAGGCGGGCTGCGACATCGTCCGCGTCGCCGTGCCCACCATGGAGGCGGCCGGGGCGATACGCGCCGTTAAGGACGCCGTGAGCGTCCCCGTCGTCGCCGATATCCATTTCGATTACAGGCTTGCCGTCGCCGCCGCCGAGGCGGGCGCGGACAAGATAAGGATAAATCCGGGCAACATCGGCGGGGAGAAGAACGTCCGCGCCGTGGCCGAAGCCTGCCGCGCGGCGGGCGTCCCCATACGCATAGGCATAAACGGCGGGAGCCTCGAAAAGCCCCTCCTCGCCAAATACGGCGGGGTGACGCCCGAGGCCATGGTCGAGAGCGCGAGAGCGCAGGCGGCCATGCTCGAGCGCTTCGGCTTTGAGAATATCTGCATATCCCTCACGGCCTCCGACGTGAGGACGACCGTCGCCGCCAACCGCCTCGCCGCCGCGCCGGCGGACTATCCCTTACATATAGGCCTGACCGAGGCCGGCGCGGGCGACTCCGCGCTCATGAAGGCCTCCGCCGCCGTCGGAGCGCTGCTCATTGACGGCATAGGCGACACGCTCCGCGTCTCCCTGACGGACGATCCCGTCAAGGAGGTCGAGACGGCGCGCAAGCTTCTGCGCGTGCTCGGCCTGCGCGGCGGCGTGAACATCGTCGCCTGCCCGACCTGCGGGCGCACGCAGATAGACCTTTTCAGCCTCTACCGCGAGGTGGAGGCGGGACTGGCCGGCCTCGACAGAGACGTGACCGTCGCCGTCATGGGCTGCGCCGTCAACGGCCCCGGAGAGGCCGCCGAAGCCGATTACGGCGTCGCGGGCGGCAGGGAGTGGGGCATTCTCTTCAAAAAAGGCAGGGAGATAGCCAGACTTCCCGAGTCGGAGCTGGCGCGGGCGCTCATCGCGCTCGTTTCGGAGGATACGTATGGCGAAAAAGTTCTATGACATTTTCGACTGCTGCCGGGAGGACGCGGAGCTCCGCGAGCTTCTCGAGAGCACGACGGTAACGGCCGTCCGCATAGACAGGGCGTCGGGCTCACTGTCCGCCGACCTGTTCTTTCCGCGCCAGCCCGCCCCCGTCATGGTGTCGATAATAGAGAACGCCCTCAAGGCCGAGTACGGCCTCGCCGCCGCGTCGATAACCGCCTCCGCTCCCGCGCCGCAGACGGCGGAAGCGAAAAACGGCCGCCGCCAGCTCTTCGGGAACGCGATCCGCGGGAAGGATACGCCCATAGGCGAGCTCGACCAGTATGCCGGCCGCGTCTCCGTCACGGGCGACGTGTTCGGGACCGAAAAGCGGACCGTCCGCGGCGGGCTGCGCATAGTCGAATTCAACATCACCGACCATACGGGGACGCTGCGCGTCTCCAAGATGCTCCGCGACCCGGCCGACAACGCCCTCATGGACATAGAGGACGGGATGTACCTGCGCGTCGCGGGGCCCGTCTCGTTCAACCGCTGGGTCGACGACCTCTCCATGGAGCCGGTCAGCGTCTGCAAAATGGAAAAGCCCGTCCGCACGGATAACTGCGAGCTCGGAAGGCGCGTCGAGCTCCATCTGCATACGAAGTTCTCCGCCCTCGACGCCCTGACCGACGTCGACGAGGCGGTCAAGACCGCCGCGCGCTGGGGCCACAAGGCCATCGCCGTGACGGACCACGGCGTCGTGCAGGCCTTCCCGAACATCTGCTCGGCGGGCAAAAAGTACGGCGTGAAGATACTCTACGGCTGCGAGGCCTACTACATAAACGACGTCGACGACCACGTCGCCGTGAGCGGCGCCGCCGGCGAACCGATAGACGGCGATTTCGTCGCCTTCGATCTCGAGACGACGGGCCTGAGCTCCCGCGCGGACGCGATAACCGAGATAGGCGCCGTGCGCTTTTCCGGCGGCAAAGCCGTCGACAGGATGGACACCTTCGTCGACCCCGGCATGAGCATCCCAGCCGAGGTCGTGCGCCTGACGGGCATACGCGACGAGGACGTCGCGGGCGCTCCCGGTCAGGAGGAGGCCGTCCGGCGCTTTCTCGACTTCGCGGGCGGGCTGCCGCTCATTGCGCACAACGCCGCCTTCGACATGGGCTTTATCCGCGCCGCCTGCGACAGATACGGCCTTAAATGCGACAACGCCTCCGTCGATACGCTTACGCTCTCTCGCGCGCTGCTGACGAAGCTCAAGCGCTTCTCGCTCGACGTCGTCGCGGGCGCGCTCTCGCTGCCGGAATTCAACCACCACCGCGCCGACGCGGACGCGGAGACCTGCGGGCTCATCGCCCTGCGCTTCTTCGAGGATCTGAAAAAGGCCGGCGTCGGGACGCTCGGCGGCATAAACGCGCACCTCGCCTCGCTGCGCGCTCCCGAGGAGCTCCACGGCCAGCCGAGGCATCTCATCATCCTCGTCAAAACGCAGCAGGGCCTGCGAAATCTCTATGAGCTCGTCTCGCTTGCGCATCTTAAGTATTTCCGCAAGCAGCCGATAATCCCCAAGAGCCTGCTCATGTCGAAGCGCGAGGGGCTCATCCTCGGCAGCGCCTGCGAAAACGGCGAGGTCTTCCGCGCCATAACGGGCAACCGGAGCGACGCCGAGCTCGACCGCCTCGCGTCCTTCTACGACTATCTGGAGATACAGCCTATATGCAACAACGCCTTCATGATAGCCGAGGGCAAGGCCGCTGACGAGGACGAGCTGCGCGCCTTCAATAAGCGCGTCGTGGAGCTCGCCGAGAAGCTCGGCAAGCCCGTCTGCGCGACGGGCGACGTCCACTTCCTCGACCCGGACGACGAGATTTTCCGCCGCATCCTCATTTCCAATAAGTTCTCCGACGCGGACAGGCCGCTCCCGATATACTTCAAGACGACGGACGAGATGCTGGAGGAATTTGCCTATCTCGGACCGGAGCTCGCGAAGAAGGTCGTCATCGACGACCCGAACGCCGTCGCCGACATGATAGACGTCGTCGCGCCGCTCCCGAAGGGGCTCTTCCCGCCGATGATAGAAAACTCCGCGAAGGATCTGCAGGACCTCGTCTACGGCAAGCTCCACGCCATGTACGGCGAGGACCCGCCCGCCATCGTGACCGAGCGCGTCGAGGCCGAGCTCAAGGACATCCTCGCCCGCGGCTACGACGTCATATACATGAGCGCCCAGAAGCTCGTCTCCAAGTCCAACGCCGCCGGCTACCTCGTCGGCTCGCGAGGGAGCGTCGGCTCCTCGGTCGTCGCTTTCTTCTCGGGCATCACCGAGGTCAACGCCCTCCCGCCGCACTACCGCTGCCCGAAGTGCCACCACTGCGACTTCGAGGCGGGGAAGGACTACGGCTGCGGGCCCGACATGCCCGAGGCGAACTGCCCCGTCTGCGGCGCTCCGTACGCGCGCGAGGGCTTTGATATCCCGTTCGAGACGTTCCTTGGCTTCGGCGGCGACAAGGTCCCCGACATTGACCTCAACTTCTCCGGCGAATATCAGGCGCAGGCGCACAGAGACACGATAGAACTCTTCGGCGCCGACCACGTCTTCCGCGCCGGGACGATAGGCACCGTCAAGGAAAAGACCGCCTACGGCTACGTTAAAAAGTACCTCGAGGAGCGGAATCTCACCAAGTCCCGCCTCGAGGAGGACAGACTGAGCCGCGGCTTCGCGGGCGTCAAGCGCACGACGGGCCAGCACCCCGGCGGCCTCGTCGTCATCCCGCAGGACCACGAGGTGTATGATTTCTGCCCCGTGCAGCATCCCGCCGACGACCCGGACAGCGACATCATAACGACCCATTTCGAGTATCACTCCATGGAGGAAAACCTCCTCAAGCTCGACATGCTCGGCCACGACGATCCGACGATGATACACATGCTGACCGAGCTCACCGGCGTAGACGCGCTCTCGCTCCCGCTCAACGACCCCGACACGATGAGCATCTTCGTCTCGCCCGAAAAGCTCGGCCTGCCGGACGACGACCCCATCATCGGCAAGGTCGGCTCCTTTGCCATCCCCGAATTCGGGACGCGCTTTACCCGCGAGATGCTCGTCGACACGAAGCCCGACAAAGTGTCGACCCTCGTGCGCCTTTCGGGCTTTTCCCACGGCACGGACGTCTGGGCGGGCAACATCAAGGACCTCGTCCTGAGCGGGACGGCGACGGTAGAGCAGACGGCCGCCTGCCGCGACGACATCATGCTCTACCTCATCGGCATGGGCATGGAGGCGAAAAAGGCTTTCAAGTTCATGGAGGCCGTCCGCAAGGGCGTTATCCACAAGGGCAAGAGCTGGCCCGAGGGCATCGAGGACGAGCTGCGCGCGCTGAACGTCCCCGAGTGGTACATAGAGTCCTGCAAGAAGATACAGTATCTGTTCCCGAAGGCGCACGCGGTCGCGTACGTGACGATGGCGCTGCGCATCGCGTGGTACAAGGTCCACAGACCCATCGAGTTCTACTGCGCGTACTTTACGGTCCGCGCCCCGGCCTTCGACCTCGAGCTCATGACCTCCGGCATAGACAAGGTCCGCGCCGCGATAAACGAGCTCTATTCGCGCTCGCCGCTGTCGCAGCTCGAGCAGGACAAGCTCACGACCCTCGAGGTCGTCTACGAATTCCTCTCGCGCGGCTTCGATTTCGCGCCGATGGACCTGCGCCGCTCCGACGCGACGAAGTTCACCATAGACGGGAAGCGGCTCGTTCCGCCCTTCGCCGCCGTGGCGGGGCTCGGCGAGTCCGCCGCGCAGGACATAGTCGCCCACAGAGACGACGATTTCATCTCCGTCGAGGAATTCGCCGCGGCCTGCTCGAAGGTCTCCAAGACGCATATAGAGACGTTAAAGAAGCTCGGCGTGTTCGGCGACATGCCGGACGCCGCGCAGATATCGCTCTTTTAAGCGCAAAAAAGCGCAAAAAAAGGCGGTACGGATCATTCCGTACCGCCTTTTTGGTTTTGCGTTCAGTTCACTATGTTGATGGGGGTGCCGTTGATGAAGGCGCGGACCGTATCGATCATGCAGTCGGCCATCCTCTGACGGCTCTCGACGGGCGACCATGCGATATGCGGGGTGATGACGCAGTTCGGAGCGTCGAAGAGCGGATTGTCGGGGCCGAAGGGCTCCTTCTCGACGACGTCGAGTCCGGCGCCTCTTATCTTGCCGGAGCGGAGCGCGTCCGCGAGCGCCTGCTCGTCGACGAGGTCGCCGCGCGCGTCGTTGATGAGTATCGCGCCGTCCTTCATCTTCGCGATGGTGCCGGCGTTGACGATGTGGTAATTCTCCTTCGTGCTCGGGCAGTTGAGCGAGACGACGTCGGAGCGGGCGAGCAGGTCGTCGAGCGTCGTGTACTCGGCGATCTTTCTGCCCTCGTCGCTTTCAAATATATCGTAGGCGATGACCTTCATGCCGAGGCCGGCGGCCATCTTGCCGACGTTTCGGCCTATCCTGCCGAAACCGATGATGCCTATGGTCTTGTTCGCGAGCTCCATGAGCGGCGCGTCGCCCATGATGCCCTTCATCGTCTTCATGAAGTTGCCGGAGCGGATCGCGTCGTTATAATAGGCGATCTGGTTTGTAAGATACAGCAGCAGCGCTATCGCGTGCTGCGCGACGGGCTGGGTGCCGTAGTCGGGGTTGTTCGCGACGGAGATGCCGCACTTTCTCGCGTGCTCGATGTCGAAGGCGTTGAAGCCGGTCGCGGGGATGACGACGAGCTTGAGGTTGGGCAGCTGATCCATGACCTCCGGCGTGAGGAATCTGAAGCCGCCGAGAATGATCTCCGTGTCCTTGAGGGCCTCGACCGGGCCGACCTTCATAACGTCGGGGGAGTTGAGCTCTCTGACGTCGCCGAGCTTGCGCAGCTCGTCTCTGTTGAGCATGTCGCCGAGCATACCTATGTCGATAACAGAAATGACCATGTTTTTTACTCCTGTATGTAAATTTAATAAGTTTGCGATCGAACACGTCCATAATAACACAGCGTATCGAAAAAAGCGATAGTTTTTGATGCTTTTTTGCATTCCGCGCGCGCTTGAAAAGCCCGCCGCGCCGGTGTATACTCAAAGAAAACTTTCCGGAGATGATCGCATGAAAGACGTTGCCGAGAGATTTATTAATTACTGCCGCATGGACTCCCAGTCGACCGACGCGGACGTCATTCCCAGCACGAAGGAGCAGTTCAAGATCGCCGAGCTCCTGCGCGACGAGCTTCTTGAGATGGGCGCCTCGAACGTCCGCCTCGACGCGGAGCACGCCTACGTCTACGCGGAGATACCCGCCAATACGGAAAAGCCCGTCCCCGCCGTGGGCTTTATATCGCATTTCGACACCTCGCCCGCCGTCCCCGCCTCGGGCGTGACGCCCGTGCGCCGCGTCTACGAGGGCGGCGACCTCGACATAGGCGAGGGCTGCGTCCTCACGCAAAAGGACTTCCCGCGCCTCGCCGACTTCGTCGGAAAGGAGCTCATCACGACCGACGGCAGGACGCTCCTCGGCGCCGACGACAAGGCCGGCGTCGCCGAGATAATGGACGCCGCCGCGCGCCTTCTCGCCGATCCGTCGATAAAGCACGGCAAGGTCTGCATAGGCTTTACGCCCGACGAGGAGGTCGGCCACGGCGCGGACCTATTCGACGTCGAGGGCTTCGGCGCGGACTACGCCTACACAGTAGACGGCGGCTGGCTCGGCGAAATCGAGTACGAAAACTTCAACGCCGCGAACGCGACGCTCAAAGTGCAAGGCCGCAGCACGCATCCCGGCGCGGCCAAGGGCTCGATGAAGAACGCGCTGCTCATGTGGGCGGAGTTCCAGGCGCTCCTGCCCGCGGGCGAAAACCCCATGTACACCGAGGGCTACGAGGGCTTCTACCACCCGGACGAGATACACGGCGCGTGCGACGCCGTGACCGTGGACTACATCATCCGCGACCACGACCGCGAGAAGTTCGAGGCCAAGAAGCTCTTTTTCAAGAACGCCGCCGCCTTCATGAACGAGAAATACGGCGCGGGCAGCTTCACCGTCGACATGGCCGACAGCTACTACAACATGCGCGAGATGATAGAGCCTCACATGGAGGTCGTCGAGATCGCCAAGCGCGCCATGCGCAATTGCGGCATAGAGCCGAGGACCAGCCCCATACGCGGCGGCACGGACGGCGCGCGCCTTTCATACATGGGCCTGCCGTGCCCGAACATCTGCACGGGCGGCTTCGGCTTCCACAGCCGCTTCGAGTTCATCCCGACCTTCGCGCTGACGGAGGTCTCGAACATCATCCTCGAGATAATCAGGCTGAGCGCGGAATGACGTCCGTGTTTTACAAGATCGTCCCGTCTCCCGCCGGGCCGCTGACGCTCGTGAGCGACGGCGAGGCGCTGACGGGGCTGTGGACGGAGAAAAATGCGCCGGAGCCGGGGGAGACGGCGGAGCTGCCCGTCTTCGAGCAGACGGAGCGCTGGCTCAAGGAGTACTTCTCCGGCCGCGAGCCGGACTTCACGCCGCCGCTTCGCCCGGCGGGGACGCCGTTTCGTCTGCGCGTCTGGGAGCTCCTGCGGGAGATACCGTACGGCTCGCTCACGACCTACGGCGCGATAGCCGAAAAGCTCAGCGCCGCGGGGATAAAAGCCTCGCCGAGAGCCGTAGGCGGCGCGGTCGGGGCCAATCCGATATCCATCATCGTCCCGTGCCACCGCGTCGTCGGCGCGGACGGGAGCCTGACCGGCTACGCGGGCGGCCTCGAGACGAAAAAGCTCCTCCTGCGCCTCGAGGGCTCGTACGAATAAAAAAGCAAGCCCCGGAACACATCGTTCCGGGGCTTCGTCATACTCAGCTGAGCCTGTATTTTTCCATGTATTCGTCGAAGCGCTTTTTGAATTCGGGGTTATCCATGGATTTTATCTCGCCGAGGTATTCGTGCGTGTCGAAGGCGTTCTGCGCGACCTCGATGAGCGCGACGGCGATGTTCGAGCAGTGGTCGGAGACGCGGGAGTAGTTCGTCAGCAGGTCGGAGAGGACGAAGCCGAGCTCTATCGTGCAGGCGCCGTTGCGCAGGCGGCGGACGTGGTTGGTCTTGCACTCGGCGATGAGCGAGTCGATGACCTGCTCGAGCGGCTCGACGCTGCCCGCGAGCTCGAGGTCGCCGTCCTCAAAGGCCTTTACGGTTATCGTCAGTATCTCCGTGACGGCGGCGGAGATGACGCCGAGCTCGTGCTCCGCCTCCTCGGAGAAAGCGATGCTCTTTTCAAATCTCTCGTCCGCCGTGCGGACCATGTTTATCGCGTGGTCGCCTATGCGCTCGAAGTCGCCTATGGTGTGCAGCTGCTTTGAGACCTCCTTTGAGTCGGAGTCGGAGAGGTCCTTGCTGGATATCTTGACGAGGAAGGTGCCGAGCTTGTCCTCGTATTCGTCGAGCCGGTCTTCGTTTTCCCGTATCCGCTCGGCGAGCTTGGGCGAGTAGCTCTTGTTTATCTGGATCGAGTCGATGAACGTGTCGCGCGCGATTATCGCCATCTCGCAGGTCCTGTTATGGCACTCGGAGATAGCGAAGGACGGCGTGTTGACGAGGCGCTCGTCAAGGAAGACGTAGGTCTCGGCGGCCTCGCTCCTGTCGCGTATGACGAGGCGGGAGAGGCGCACGAGCCGCTTGGAGAAGGGATAGAGGATGATCGTGGTCAGGATGTTGAATATCGTATGGCAGAGCGCTATTCCCCAGGGCGAGGCCGCCGCGGCGAATATCGCCGGGTGCAGCGCGAGCTTCGCGATATAATAGAGGATCATGCAGATGACCGTGCCGATTATCTTGATGGAGAAGTGGATGAAGGCGACGCGCTTTGCGTTCTTGTTGACGCCCAGCGTCGAGAGCAGCGAAGTGACGCACGTGCCTATGTTGACGCCCATGATTATCGGCATCGCGACGCCGTAGTTTATCCCGCCCGTGAGCGAGAGGGCCTGCATGATACCGACGCTCGCCGCGGAGGACTGGATTATCCCCGTGAAGACCGCGCCGACGAGGATGCCGAGGAACGGATTTTCGAAGGCCGTGAGGATGCCCGTGAAGAAGGGGGAGTCCCTCAGCGGGCTGACGGACGAGCTCATGAGCACCATGCCGTACATCAGCACGGCAAAGCCCGCGAGGATATAGCCGATGTCCTGCTTCTTGCGCTTTTTCGAGAGCATCGCGATCAGTATGCCGATGAAGGCGGCGATGGGAGCGAAGTTCTCGGGCTTCAGGAAGCTTATGGCGACGTTGCTGCTGTCTATGCCGGCGAGCGAGAGTATCCACGCCGTCAGCGTGGTGCCGATGTTCGAGCCCATGATGACCCCGATCGTCTGCTCGAGCTGCATGACGCCGGAGTTCACGAGACCGACGAGCATGACCGTAGTCGCCGAGGAAGACTGGATGGCGATCGTTATCCCCGCGCCGAGCAGGAGGCTCGTCAGCGGGTTGGAGGTCATGCGGTATATCGTTTTTTCGAGCCGCCCGCCGGAGAGCTTTTCCAGCCCCGACGACATGGCGTGCATGCCGTATAAAAACAGCGCCAGACCGCCCAGCAGGGCGACGAGATTGAATATGGTCATGAGCTTCCTCCGCACATATCCGAAATTGCCTCAAATACAATATACATCAATTTCCGTCAAGTGGCAATAGCTTAGTCCCTGATTTGGCCAAGAAAAAGCGCCGCGACTCAACCGACGCGCGAGCCGGCTCGCGCGCCGTTCGCTGGCTTTTTGCCCGCGCATCTGCTATTATGGAGCCGTAACGCAAAGGAGGAAGCAATAATGGAAATGGGAAAAGAGATACGCCGCCTGAGGACGGACCGCGGTCTCACGCAGGAGGCGCTCGCCTCCGCGCTCAACGTGACCGCGCAGACCGTCAGCAAATGGGAGTGCGGCGTCAGCGTCCCCGACGTGCAGCTCCTGCCGGAGATAGCCGTATTTTTCGGCGTCACGATAGACCGCCTCTTCGCCATGACCCCGGAGCAGCAGCTCGAGAGGCTGGAGAATCATATATACGACAGCGGCCTGATAGACGAGGCCGAGCAGCGGCAGATAGAGCGCCAGCTCCTCGACATAGCCGGGCAGGAGGGGCTCGAGGGCCGCGCGGAGCTCACGCTGACGGAGCTGTATAACCATCAGGCCGAGCAGTACCGCCTGCTCGCCGTGGAGCACGGAAAGAAGGCCGTCGAGCTTACCCGCGGCGACCGCGAGGCCGTCGGCGAGCTCGCGAACGCCTGGGGCAGCTATATGCCGGACTGGAACGTCCGCAACCACCACGCCCTCATCGAATGGCTCGGCGATTACTGCCGCCGCGACCCGAAAAACCGCGCCGCCCTCATGTGGCTGCTGGACAACCTCATCGACGACAGACGGCTCTCCGAGGCACGGGAATGGCTCGCCAAGCTCGCGGCCATAGACGGCACCTTCCGCACGGCCATGTACCGCTATCTCATCGCGCAGGCCGAGGGAGACGCCGCCGAGTGCGACCGGCAGCTTCACGAGCTGGAGGCCATGGAGGGGCAGGAGTGGTGCCGCGATACGACGCTGGGGGACTTTTATACCCAGCGGCAGGAGTACGACCGCGCTATCGAGTGGTACCGCAGGGGGCAGGAGATACAGCCCTCTCCCAAATACATCGACAGCGCCGTGAGCATCGCCCACATCTGCGAGATACGCGGCGACAAGGCGGGCGCCATAGCCGCCTACCGCGAGGTCCTGCGCCTGATGAAGGAGGAATGGGGCATCATAAGCGGCGAGGAGCGCGAGGAGATAGAGCGGGCGATACGGCGCCTTCAGTGAGTATGAGAAGACCGGCGTGAACTTCCGGTTCACGCCGGTCTTTTTTCTTTTTCCGTCAG
>JAFZAM010000128.1 GCA_017557265.1 Oscillospiraceae bacterium
CGCACCCCGCGAGGTTCAACGGCGACGCGCTCGCCTATATCGAGTATCTGATGACGGACGAGTATTCCGGCGTCGAAAAGCCCGCGGCGATCATCCTCGAGACGGTCCAGTCAGAGGGCGGCATCGTCCCCGTGGAGGGCGAATTCCTCCGCGGCCTCGCCGACCTCTGCGCCCGCGAGGACGTCGCGCTCATCATCGACGACATCCAGGTCGGCTGCGGCAGGACGGGCCCGTTCCTCTCCTTCACGCCGTTCGGCGTAAAGCCCGATTTCGTGTGCCTTTCCAAGTCCATCAGCGGCTACGGGCTGCCCATGTCGCTGGTGCTCATAAAGCCCGAGCTCGACGTGTTCGCGCCCGGCGAGCACAACGGCACCTTCCGCGGCAACCAGCTCGCCTTCGTCGGCGCGAAGGCGGCGCTCGAGTACCGCGAGCAGGTAAACCTCGGCGCGAAGACCGCCGACGACGAGAAATACGTGCAGAACTTCATCCGCGAGCGCATCCTGCCTCTCGACGAGCGCCTCGTCACCCGCGGCAGGGGCATGATAAACGGCGTCGACGTCGACGGGCTCGGCCGCCCCGACCTCTCCGAGAAGGTCGTCGACCTCTGCTTCGAGCGCGGCCTCGTCATGGAGCGCGCCGGGCGCGACGACTGCGTGCTGAAGATAATGCCCGCGCTGACCATATCGCGCGAGGAGCTCAAGACCGGCCTCGAGATAGTCGAGGCCTCGCTGAAAGACTGTCTGTAAAGGAGAAACGAAAATGTCAGACCGCGAAAAGCTTTTCTATTCTTCCAAAAACGTGTACGACGTCATCGACGACGCCGAGCGCGCCCGCTGCTTCGAGTACGCCGAGGGCTACAAGAGGTTCCTTTCCGCATCCCGCATCGAGCGCGAGGCCGTCCGCGAGGCGGTGCGGCTCGCCGAGGCGCGCGGCTTTAAGCCCTTCGAGGAGGGCGCGAAGTACGCCCCGGGCGACAAAATATATTTCGACAACCGCGGCAAGTCGCTCTTTCTCGCCGTCATCGGCGAGCGCCCCGCCGGCGAGGGCATAAACCTCGCCGCCGCGCACATAGACTCCCCGCGCCTCGACCTCAAGCAGATACCGCTCTACGAGGATTCGGGCGTGGCGATGTTCAAGACGCACTACTACGGCGGCATCAAGAAGTTCCAGTGGGTGACGATACCCCTCGAGCTGCACGGCCGCGTCTGCCGCGCCGACGGGAGCTTCGTCGACGTGTGCATAGGCCGCGAGCCGGGCGAGCCGCGCTTCTGCATCTCCGACCTGCTGCCGCACCTCGCCGCCGAGCAGATGAAAAAGTCCCTCTCCGACGGCTTCACCGGCGAGGACCTCAACATCATCATCGGCACCCGTCCCGACCCCGAGAAGGGCGAGGACAGGGTCAAATACGCCATAATGAAGCTCCTAAACGAGAAGTACGGCATGGTCGAGGAGGACTTCCTCTCCGCCGAGCTCATGGCCGTTCCCGCCTTCGACGTCGTGGACATCGGCTTCGACCGCTCCCTCATCGGCGGCTACGGCCACGACGACAGAGTCTGCGCCTACGCCGAGCTCGCGGCCATCCTCGAGCTTGAGCGCCCGGTAAAGACGGCCGTCTGCCTCCTCGTGGACAAGGAGGAGGTCGGCAGCACGGGCGTGACGGGCATGCAGTCGGAGGCCTTCGACCGCTTCATGGACGCTCTCTGCGGCGAGACGAAGCTCTATGACTGCTACGCCAAGTCCTTCTGCCTCTCGGCCGACGTCTGCAACGCCTACGACCCGAACTACGCCTCCGTCTCCGAAAAGCGCAACGCCGCCCAGCTCAACCACGGGCTCGGCATCGTCAAGTTCACGGGCTCGCGCGGCAAGTCAGGCGCCTCCGACGCCTCCGCCGAGGTCGTCTCCCGCGTGCGCGCGATGTTCGCCGAGGCGGGCGTCGTCTGGCAGCTCGCCGAGCTCGGCAAGGTCGACGCCGGCGGCGGCGGTACGGTCGCGATGTTCACGGCCGTGCGCAACATCGACACGATAGACGCGGGCGTCCCCGTGATCTCAATGCACGCGCCGTTCGAGATAATCTCCAAGGCCGACGCCTACATGACCTACAAGGGCATGGCGGCGCTCTATAAGTGCGAATAAGCGAATAATCGCGAGCCCCCTTCGCCAAAATAGGCGGAGGGGGCTTTTTTATGGACGAAAACGCGCTGGGCGCCATAGTCGAGCTCGGAGGCTCGCGCGCGAGCAATTCCCGAGGGACGATAGAGTGCCTGACCGTCATAGGGCAGGTGGAGGGGCATATCCTGCTGCCGGAGGCCGCCAAGACGACCAAGTACGAGCACGTCATGCCGCTGCTCGCGGCCGTCGAGCAGTCCGATGAGGTGGACGCGCTGCTCATCCTGCTCAATACCGTCGGCGGCGATATAGAGGCCGGCATGGGCATAGCCGAGCTCATAGCCGGCATGTCGAAGCCGACGGCCTCGCTCGTCCTCGGCGGAGGGCACAGCATAGGCGTCCCGCTCGCCGTCGCCGCCGACAGGAGCTTCATCGCGCCGTCGGCGGCCATGACGCTGCACCCCGTGCGCATGTCGGGCGTCGTCATAGGCGCGCCGCAGACGTATTCCTATCTCGAGAAGATACAGGAGCGCATCGTGAGCTTCATAACGTCAAATTCGCGCATAGACCGCGCCGAGCTCACCTCGCTCATGCTCAAAACGGGCGAGCTCGCCGCCGACGTCGGCAGCGTCATCTACGGAGAGGAGGCCGTCCGCGCCGGGCTCATAGACGAGGTCGGAGGCCTCGCGGACGCGCTCGAGTACCTCTACGGCGCCATAGACGAGAAAAAGCGAAGAAGCTGATTGCATATCCGCCCCGCGAGTGGTACAATATGCACAGAAAAAGCCATCAGGAAGGGAAGGAATTTTATGAATAGGATACCGTACTCCGAGGATGAGATGAAGGTCATCGGCTCTCATCCCGTAGCGACTCAGGGCAGGATGCCCGTCCCGCCCAGGTACAATACCCCAGTGACGTGCCGGGAGAACGTCCGCCTCGCGTGGAAGCGCGAGGGCACTCTCTGGATCCCGCAGAGCTCCGATTTCGCGACGATGGGCCCGCGCGTCATCATCGACAACGTCGCCCGCGCCTTCTGCTTCGACTGCGGCCCGCAGCTGACCGACGAGGAAAAGGGCGGCAAGGACATGTTCGGCATCGAATGGGTCTACGTTCCCGTCGTCGGCGGCTCCATGGTCAAGCCCGGTGCCCCGACCCTCGAGGACGCGAACGACTGGCCCGAGGTCATCAAGTTCCCCGACGTCTCCAAGTTCGCCTGGGACGAGTGCGGCAAGGTCAACGCCAGGCTCAACGAGACGACGCGTTCCTTCTCCGTCACCATCCTCAACGGCCTCTACGAGCGCCTCATCTCCTTCATGGACTTCGAGGGCGCTGCCATGGCTCTCATCGACGAGGACCAGCAGGACGCCGTCCACTCGCTGTTCGACAGGCTCGCAGACATGTACATAGAGATCATGGGGCATTTCATCGAGCAGTTCCCGAACCTCGACGGCCTCGTCTTCCACGACGACTGGGGCTCCCAGCGCGCGCCGTTCTTCTCGCTGGACACCTGCATGGAAATGATAGTCCCGTATCTGAAGAAGGTCGCCGACTTCTGCCACTCCAAGGGCCTCTGGTTCCAGCACCACTGCTGCGGCAAGAACGAGATGCTCGTCCCGGCCATGATAGAGGCGGGAGTCGACATGTGGGCTCCGCAGCGCATGAACGACGTCGACATGCTCCGCGACAAGTACGGCGACAAGCTCATGTTCGCCGTGTACGGACCCGAGCTCCCGAGGGATTCGAGCCCCGAGGAGATAGACGCCGCCGCCAAGGCCCTCGTCGAGAAGTACGCCCCCGGCTTCGACGAAAAGCCCATCTTCATCTCCAACATGTTCCCGGTCCCCGGCTTCTCCGAAGCGGTCTATAAGTACGGCCGCAAGGCCCTCTGCGGCTGAGTTTTCCCCCGCGAAGCATAGCGAATAAGTCATTTTTTCTCCGCGCCGTCCGTAATATTTGACAAAGCGTTTGCATATTATGTAAAGCTGTGTTAAAATAAAAGGACGGCGCGGAGCGCTGTCCGGAGAGGACCGAAAATGACTCTGGGTTTCGCCGTTCTTCTCGGGCTCATCCAGGCGCTTACGGAATTTCTGCCGGTTTCGAGCTCGGGGCACCTTTCCATCCTTCAAAACCTATTCGGCATGGAAAAGGTCGGTCAGGTGGACGTCCTGCCGGACGTCATGCTCCATTTCGGGACGCTGATATCCGTCGCCGTCATGTACCGCCGCGATATCCTCGACATGATGAAGGCCTTCGCCGGGCTTTTCCGCCGCCGCAGGCGGGAGGCTCCGACGGAAGGCGAGGCCGGGCGCGGCTCCGCGAGGCTCATTCTCCTCGTTGCGGTCGGTACGCTGCCGCTCCTCGCCGTCCTGCCCGTCAGGGAGTACGTCGAGAGCCTATACGGCAGCCTGACCTTCGTCGGCGCGGCCCTTATCGCGACGGGCCTCGTGCTCTTCGTCTCCGACCGCGCGGAAAAGGGGGAAAAGCGAGAGAGCTCCGCGACGCTCGTCGACGCGCTGCTCGTCGGCTGCCTGCAGGCCGCCGCGACGGCGCCGGGCATATCCCGCTCCGGCATGACGGTCTCCTGCGGGCTGCTGCGCGGCTTCGACAGGGATTTCGCCGTCCGTTTCTCGTTCATCCTGTCAATTCCCGCCGTGCTCGGCGCGAACGCCCTGAGCCTCGCGAAGGCCGTCAGAGGCGGCATAGACGTCTCGCTCCTGCCCATATACCTCGCGGGCGTGGCCGTCGCGGCCGCAGCCGGGTGCTTTGCGATAAAGCTCGTCCGCGTCCTCGCCGCGAAGGACAGATTCGGCCGCTTCTCCTATTACTGCTGGATAGTCGGCGCGGGCGTACTCATCGCTTCCTTCTTTATTTGATTTTTTCACACACGACCATAGAGGTGATCTGATTGGCGACAAAGACGAATAAGCGCAAGACCGCCGCGAGAAAGACGACGACGCGTTCGTCGTCCGCTCCGCAGAAAAAGGCGCAGTCGAAGAGCCGCGAGATAGGCGCGATAGTATGCATCGCGCTCGGCGTGTTCGCGCTGCTGAGCTTCTTCACGGGCGACGGGCTCTTTCTGAAGTTCATCCGAGGCGTCGTGAAGGGCGTCATCGGCGCGGGCTATTATCTGCTGCCCTTCGCCCTCATCGGCGCGGGGCTCATCCTCGCCTTCCACAGAGGCAGGCCCGTGCGCTTCCGCGTGGTATGCACGCTGCTCATCCCCGTCGTGTTCGGCATAATATGGCATCTTTTTGCCGCGGACAAGTACGAGTGGGGCTTTAAGATGTTCGGCGAGCTCTACCGCGACGCGGCCGACCCCGCGAGCCCGATAAGCGGCGGCGTGATAGCCGGCTTCCTCGGCGTTCTGTTCAGGACGCTGTTCAGCAAGGTCGGCGCGCTCATAGTGTTCATCGTCGTGCTGCTCTTCCTCGTGCTCTCCGCGCTCGACCTGACCGTCAGCAAGATAGCCGAGAGCCTCCGCGAGAAGCGCGAGCGCGAGCGCGAGGCGAAGCCCGAGAAGAAGGCCGCGGAGGAGCTCCCGCCCATAGTCAAGCCCGGCGTGAAAAAGCAGCGCAAGCCGTTCGACGCCGAAAACGCGGACGAGCTCAAGGCCGCCCCGCTGACGGGCGCCGCCGCGGGCATAGACCTGCCGGTGGACGGGCCCATCAGGCCCGCGAAGGAGCGCGATTCCTTCTTCGACCCGAATCCCACCGTTGCCACCCCGGCCGACGTCGTCAAGGGCAGAAGGGGAGC
>JAFZAM010000129.1 GCA_017557265.1 Oscillospiraceae bacterium
CGCCGATTCGCTGCCTGCGCGTAAAGCCGGGGCGCTTCGCCGAGCCGCTCACGCACAGGGACTGCCTCGGCTCGCTCATGGCGCTCGGGATAAGGCGCGAGGTCCTCGGCGACATCATCGTCGAGGAGGACTGCTGCTTCGTCTTCTGCCTGACGCAGGTCGCGGATTTCATCGTCAGCGAGCTGACGAGAGTCGGGCGCGAGAGCGTCACGGTCGAGCTCTGCGACCCGCCGGAGAGCGCGAACGCCCCGCCGGAGGAGGCCTCCGTCGTCGTATCCTCCGAGCGGCTCGACGCGCTCGTGAGCGCGGTCTACCGCGTCTCGCGCTCCGAGAGCAAGGCCCTCTGCGAGGAGGGCAGAGTCTTCATAAACGGCCGGGAGACGCCCGACGCCTCCCGCGCGCCCGCCGAGGGCGACGTCGTGAGCGTCCGCGGGCGGGGCCGCTTCATCTACGAGGGGATAGAAAGAGAGACCCGCAAGGGCCGTCTTCGCGCGATCGTGCGCGTATATTGAAACGGAGAGACCCTTATGAACCTTACCAAGCTCCATTATTTCATCGAGGTCGCGCGCTGCGGAAGCTTTTCCGAGGCCGCCCGCCGGCTCTACACCTCCCAGTCCAACCTCAGCAAGCAGATAGGCCTGCTCGAGAGCGAGCTGAACATCAAGCTCTTCCGCCGCACGAACAGGAGCGTCGTCCCGACCAAGGCCGGGCAGTACATGTACGACCGCCTGCGCGACGTGCCGGACCTCATAAACGAGACCTGCGCCAAGGCGAAGATACTCGACCGCGACTCCAACGACCTCATCCGCATCGGCGTCATCAAGAGCGGCTCGTTCAACCTCATGCTCTCGCAGATATACAGAAAGCTGACCGAGGCCTTCCCGGAGATGGATTTCGAGCTGGAATACTCCGACTACTCCCATCTCAAGACCGGCTTCGAGAGCTCCGTCTTCGACGTCATCGTCACCAAGTCCTACGAGCTGCCGCAGACGGACCAGTCCGTCGCGACGAAGGTCCTCTATTCGATGCAGCCGGCGATCCTCGTCTGCAAGGACGAGCCCATCGCTCAGCGCGGATCCGTCAGGATGGAGGAGCTGCGCGACGTCGGCTTTATCATCATGGAGCAAAACGAGGCCCCCGGGTACAACAGGAGCTTCCGCTCCGCCTGCGCGGAGGCGGGCATCTCGCCGAAGGTCGTCCGGCGCACGCGCCGCATGGAGAGCCTGCTGATGTACGCCGCCAACGGCGTCGGCGTCGGCTGGACGGACATGGACGTCGCCATACCGCGCTTCGCGCAGACGAGGCCCGTTCCAGTGTCGGACGCGGCGCCCGTCGAGATGGTCGCCGTCTGGCACAAGGACCGCCGCGCCGATATATTCGACCGCGTGGCCGAGCTGCTGGGCAGCTTCCACGAGCAGACCGGCAACCCCTTCGATATCGAAGGCTTCCCCGGCTGGATGTAAGATAAAAAACGGCCGGGAGCGGATATCCGCTCCCGGTCTTATTATGCCTTTCGGGGCTTACCTGCCGTAGCGCTCGGCCATGAAGAGGTAGCACGAGGAGGCCCAGGACGACCAGAAGAGCTCCTTTTCGCCGAAGGCGACGAGGCCGCGCTCTCCCGCGCCGGTGAGGGCGTTGTGGATATGGAACATGCCGTTGTCGCGCAGCGTGCGCGCATAGCGCAGGCCCATCTCTTTGGCGAGGTCCCCGCGGCCGACGGCCTCGAGCGCGAGGCACATGATAAACTGCGCCGGGACGATGATGCTGCCGCCCGTGAAGCCGTGCTTGAAGTAGGGGCTCTTCGGGCTCTCGGAGGCGAAGCCGTAGGGCGTGACGAAGCCGTTGGACCAGATGAAGTCGACGGTCTTGTCGATTATATCCTGCGGCAGGCGCTTTCCGAGTATGAGCGCGGCGAACATCGGCAGGCTGAGCGAATCCGCCGCCTGACCCGTGCGGACGTTCTTCGCGACCCAGCGCTCGCCCGTCCAGAGGGTGTCGATTATCTTCTGCGTCAGCTCGTCGGCGCGCTTTTCCCAGGCCGCGCACTCCGCCTCGGGGACGCCTATCGTCCTGCCGAGCTTCGCCAGCGCGTCCATCATGCGGACGGTGTAGGCGTTCATGTCGGGCGAGGCGAGCGGGAAGCCGACGTAGAAGTAGGCGGCGTCCTCCCAGCCGGTCTCGATGGCGCCCTGATTTTCCCAGACGCCGTCGCCGTCGAGGTCGCGGAAATTGAAGAAATACTCGGTCCACTTCGCCATGCGCTCGTAGACGTACTTCTTGTCCTCGAGCGGGATGGAGCTCAGGTCGCGGTTATCCAGCAGCCAGTCGAGCGCGACGCCCTGGAAGGGCGGCTTCATGCTCTTTCCGAGGCCGGAGGTATAGGATATGGCGTCGGCTATGCGGCCGTTTTTATCCTGATGGTCGAAGCAGGACTGCAGGATGCTCCATGCGAGCTTTATGTCGCGGCTGAGCCAGATCGCCTGCATGGCCTGCTGCCAGCCGAACGCGCTCTCGAAGAGAAAGCGCATCATCTTGACCATCGTGTGCCCGTAGGAGGCGTACCCGTCCGGGTCGACCATGAGGCTCCACGTCGTCATGAGCGCCTGACGGCGCATCGGCTCGAACTCGGCCGGCAGAGAGGGATAGGTCGCGGCGCAGAAGTCGTCAAACTCCTTTTCCAGCGCGGCGAGCGCGGCGTCGTAGGAGGGGTAGCTCGCGAGCGGCCTCTCGCCGGGGTCCTCGGAATAGTCCTCGATGCCGAACTCGAAAACGCCCTCGGCGTCGGGGGCGAGCAGGAACGCGCCCGTCGGCAGGGCCGTTATCGTCCCGCGGAAGGCTATGAGCAGGCCGTTTTCGTCGGAGAAGGGGAACTTCCACGTACCGTTCGCCAGCTGCATCGGCTTTCCCGCGAAGGGGCCGACCGCCGGGGGCGGGGAGATGCGGAGCGTGAGCCCGTCCGTCCCGCGGCCCATGAGGAGCCGCCTTTCGGCTATGCAGAAGCGGGCCGAGCCCTTTTCCGACTGCAGTATCGCCTCGAACGGCGTCGTCGAGACGCAGGTGGGCAGCGCGGTCGGGCCGCTCATCAGCTCCAGCGCGACCTGACGGCAGGTGCTCTGCGAGTTGAGATTGCCCATCGAGCCGCCGGATTTTACCGACGAGAGGTAAAGCGTCGTCTTGCCGAACTGGGAGACGCCCCCGTTGCGGTTTGCGAGGGCGAGATAGGCGCCCCTGCGCGAAAGCGGGGCGTGCAGGAGGTCGATGAAGTACTTGCTCTCCAACATATTTATCATCCTTTCGGTCGATTTGTTTTCTTCCTTCATTTTACCAAAACGCGGCGGCTTTGTAAACGCAAAAACGCCCGGATGGGAAACCATCCGGGCGCAGCGCTTTATTTTCAGATGTCGCCTCTGCCGGCGAGGAGAGCCGTGATCTTCTCGTGCGGATCGAGCAGGTCGCTGATGCTCGCGTCGTGGTTGATGGCGGCGATGATGTAGGAGATGTACTTGCTGCAGTCGACCTCCATGAACCAGCGGCGGGAGAGGAGCTCGTGGGTGCGGTAGGTCAGGTTCGTGCCGAAGACGCCGTCGATGACGCCGTCGTCGTAGGCCTTGTCGAAGGTGTCGAGCCCGTTGGTGAAGAGGGCGTAGGTCACGCAGGCGAAGATGCGCGCGGCCTTGCGCTCCTTGAGGTTGTAGGCGATGTCGAGCATGGATTCGCCCGAGCTTATGAGGTCGTCGGCGATGAAGACGGTCTTGCCCTCGACGGACTCGCCCAGATACTCGTGCGCGACGATGGGGTTGCGCCCGTTTATGATGCGGGAGTAGTCGCGGCGCTTATAGAACATGCCGAGGTTGACGCCGAGGACGGAGGAGTAGTACATGTTGCGGTTCATGGCGCCCTCGTCGGGGGCGATGCACATGAAGTGGTCCGCGTCGAGCTTGATGTCGGGATAGTTGCGGATGAGGGTCTTGAGGACCTGATAGGTGGGCATGCAGTTGTCGAAGCCCATCATCGGTATCGCGTTCTGGACGCGGGGATCGTGCGCGTCGAAGGTGACGACGTCGTCGACGCCCATGGCCTCGAGCTCCTGCAGCGCGCAGGCGCAGTCGAGGCTCTCGCGGGCGTTGCGCCTGTGCTGGCGCGAGCCGTAGAGCATCGGCATGATGACCGTGATGCGGCGGGCCTTGCCGCTGGTCGCCTGGATGAGGCGCTTGAGGTCCTCGAAGTGGTCGTCGGGGCTCATGGAATTTTCATGCCCGAAGATCGTATACTTCATGTTGTAGTTACCGACGTCGAGCAGGAAGAAGAGGTCCATGCCGCGCACGGACTCGGCAATGACGCCCTTCCCGTCGCCGGAGGCGAAGCGCGGGCAGCTGGACTTGACGATGAAGGTGTCCCTCGCCTCGGGGCCGTTGGCGGCCCATTTTGTGAGCCAGCCGTCTATCTTCGAGCCGAGCTCTTTCGCGCCCTCGGTAACGATCAGACCGAGCTTGGGGAAGGTGTTGCCGGTGTGAAAAATAGTTTCCGCATCCATGAGCTGAGAACCGTCCTTTATTCGTTTTAAGCGGCCAAAAAAGCCGATATATCGCCATAAAATAAGAATAAGCGCAGACGGGGGATTTGTCAAGCGAGCGGATTTGAATATAAATTGAAAAAGGGGCTTTTATTTGAAAAAAACTTGTGCTATACTGCAACATTATAAAAGGATAAAGTCCCGCAAAGAAAGGAAGTTCATAAAATGCAGGAGATAAAGATAACCAAAACCACGACGCCGCGCTTCAGGCCTGAGCCGGACAAGCTCGGCTTCGGCAGATACTTCTCCGACCACATGTTCCTCATGGACTACGACGCCGGGCAGGGCTGGCACGATCCGCGCATCGTCCCCTACGGCAACATCTCCCTCGAGCCCTCCGCCATGGTCTTCCATTACGCGCAGGAGGTCTTCGAGGGCCTCAAGGCGTACAGGCGCGCCGACGGCGGCATCCAGCTGTTCCGCCCGACGGCGAACATCGCCCGCATGAACACGTCCTGCGAGCGTCTGTGCATCCCGACGATAGACCCCGACTTCTATCTCAAGGCGATAAAGACCCTCGTCAAGCTCGATGAGGACTGGGTCCCCTCCGCGCCGGACACGTCCCTCTACATCCGCCCGTTCATAATAGCGACCGAGCCGCACGTCGGCGTGCACGCCTCGAAGAGCTATATATTCTGCATCATCACCGGCCCCGTCGGCGCCTACTATCCCGAGGGCATGGCCCCCGTCAAGATCTACGTCGAGAGCCGCGACGTCCGCGCCGTCAAGGGCGGCATGGGCTACGCCAAGACCGGCGGCAACTACGCCGCGTCCCTGCGCGCCGGCGAGGTCGCGGCCGAGCTCGGCTTCTCGCAGGTCCTCTGGCTCGACGGCGTCGAGCGCAAGTACATCGAGGAAGTCGGCAGCATGAACGTCTGGTTCAAGGTCAACGGCGAGTGCATCACTCCCGCGCTCGGCGGCTCCATCCTCCCGGGCATCACGCGCGACTCCTGCGTGCATATCCTCAAGAGCTGGGGCGAGAACGTCTCCGAGCGCCTCTTCAGCGCCGAGGAGCTCTTCGCCGCCGCGCAGAACGGCACACTCGAGGAGGCCTGGGGCTGCGGCACGGCCGCCGTCATCTCGCCCATAGGCAGGATAGAGTGGGGCGATAAGGACGTCGACGTCAACGGCGGCGGGATAGGCCCCCTCACCCAGAAGCTCTACGACTACCTGACCGGCATCCAGTGGGGCCGGATCGAAGACCCCTTCGGCTGGATAGTCAAGATCGACTGAGTTTTCCGCAAACTAAAAGACCGCTTCGTCAGAAGCGGTCTTTTTTTATTCGGCAGGCGGCGCGACGGGGCCGGCCGCGCCGTCAGACGTGATTGAACTCGCCGCGTTTGAATGGTAAGATAGTATCATCAGACCGGGCTTTGCGGAGGAGATCATGATGATAAGGTGTGTGTGGGAGCATAACGGCGGCGACAGCATCCTTTATGCGGAAAACTTCTCAGGCGCCTATACAAGGGGCGCCTCTAAGGAAGAAGCCTTGCTGAAAATGCCGGAGGAGATACGCCGCTTTCAGCTCTGGAAGGGCGAAGCGCCCCCCGACGATCTCACCGTCGGGATCGTGCAGGAAAAGGAGTCCGGGCTGCAGATATCGGACGCCGACAGCGACGTGCTGTTCAACTCGGAGCGGACGCCTTTGAGCGACGGGGAGTACCGGTATCTCAAGTCGGTGGCAATGAAGTCCGCGGAGGATCTCCACGCGCTCTATGCGGCGTTTCCCGACAAAAACAGGAGCGCCGACCCGGCGCGCAGGACGTTTTACGGAGCCGTGCCCCGCACCGCCGAGGAGATGTACCGGCATACGAAAAACGTGAATTCATACTATTTTTCCGAGATCGGCGTCGACGCCGACAACGAGGGGACGATAGCGGCCTGCAGAGCAAGGGGCTTCGGCGCGCTCGAAGCCGTCCCCGGCTTTCTGTCGCTGGAAGCCGTAACGGGCAGCTATGACGAGCTGTGGTCCGTCAGGAAGGTCCTGAGACGTTTTATCTGGCACGACAGGATACACGCGAAGGCGATGTACAGAATGGGGATACGCGCCTTCGGGCCGGGCGCCGTCCCCGACATATTCGGATTCGACAGATGATCCCGGGCTTTCCGGGAGACTGTGAGGACAGAATCAAGCCTTCCCCTTGAGGGGAAGGTGGCCGAGCGAAGCGAGGCCGGATGAGGTGGAAAGCATTGAATCCAACGAACAACCCTGAATTAAAGAGAAACGCGCAGAAGCTTCGCCGCGAGATGACAAAGGAGGAGCGCCGTCTTTGGCATGACTTCTTAAAATCGCTGCCTGTCACGGTCAACAGGCAAAAGGTCATCGGTCGCTACATTGTGGATTTTTATTGCGCCTCGAACAAGCTTGTGATCGAGCTGGACGGATCACAGCACTACGAGGAGAAGGGCGCGTCTTCAGATCGGGAGAGAGATCTGGCACTGAATCGACTTGGGATCACAGTCGTACGATACTCCAATGCAGACGTCAAGCGGAATTTCAGCGGAGTGTGCGCTGACATTTCAAGGCGGCTTGGATTGCCGGATATTGAGGACACATAAAGACACCTCATCAGTCAGCCTTGCGGCTGACAGCTTCCCCTCAAGGGGAAGCCCATGGGGAGCGTATCTTAGCCTTCCCCTTGAGGGGAAGGTGGCCGAGCGAAGCGAGGTCGGATGAGGTGGAGACAACAAAAAAACGCGGGGCGCCTTCCGAACGGAGGGCGCCCCGAAGATCACTATTCGCTATAATCCCGAGACGAAGAGGACGCTCGTGAACCTGAAGTAGATGAGCAGGGCGAGCGCGTCGACTATCGTCGTGATGAAGGGGCTCGCCATGACGGCCGGGTCGAAGCCGACGAGCTTGGCGAGTATGGGCAGCGAGCAGCCGACGAGCTTGGCGACCAGCACCGTCACCGCGAGCGTCGCGCAGACGATGAGCGTAACGGCGATGGTTATCGACTGGTTGCCCATCATCAGCTTGTCGACGAGCATTATCTTCGCGAAGCCGACGAGCGCAAGCGATATGCCGCAGAGGAGCGCCACGCGAAATTCCTTCCATATGACGCGGGGCAGCTCGCGGAACTGCACCTCGCCCAGCGAGAGCGCGCGTATGACCGTGACCGAGGCCTGCGAGCCGGAGTTGCCGCCCGTGTCCATCAGCATCGGGATGAACGCCGTCAGCACGGCGTGGGTCGCGAGCGCGGTCTCGAAGCGGGTGATGATCATGCCGGTAAAGGTCGCCGAGACCATCAGCAGCAGCAGCCACGGGACGCGGTTTTTCCATATCTCGAACGTGCCCGTCTTGAGATAGGGCTTGTCCGACGGCGTGACGGCGGCCATCTTCGAGATGTCCTCCGTGACCTCTTCCTGCAGGACGTCCATAGCGTCGTCGATGGTGACGATGCCGACGAGGCGGTTTTCCGTGTCCGTGACGGGCAGGGCCGTGAGGTCGTATTTGGCGAGCGTCTGCGCGACGGTCTCCTGGTCCTCCAGCGTGTTCGCGCTGATGACGTTGTGCGCCATGAGGTCGCTTATGAGCGCGTCCTCGTCGGCGAGGATTATCGTCCTCAGGGATATCGCGCCGAGCAGGTGCCGCTCGTCGTCGGTGATGTAGCAGTTATTGACCGTCTCCTTGTCGAAGCCCGTCCTGCGGATGCGCTTTATCGCGTCCTCGACGGTCATTTTCGGGCGCAGAGTGACGAACTCGGTCGTCATTATGCTGCCGGCCGAGTCCTCCGGGTATTTGAGGAGCTCGTTTATCACCTTGCGGGTGTCGGGGTCGGCCTGACGCAGTATGCGCCGGACGACGTTCGCCGGCATCTCCTCGATGAGGTCGACCGCGTCGTCGACGTAGAGCTCGTCGACGACGTCCTTGAGCTCGGTATCGGAGAAGGAGCGGATCAGCAGCTCCTGCGCGTCCGAATCCATCTCGACGAAGGTCTCCGCCGCCAGCTCCTTAGGGAGCAGACGGAAGAGGAAGGGGAGGGCCTTGTCCTCGACCTCGTTGAACAGCGCCGCCAGGTCGACGGCGTTCATGCTTATGAGTATGTCCCTCAGCGCGGGATAGCGCTTTTTTTCAAGAAGCGCGTCGATCGCCGTGAGGAGGGAGAGCGAAGATTCCGCCATGTTGCATACCTCCTGTTATGTGTGATCGACTACTTCGGCCTGCCGTTTCCATGGCGTTCACCTCGCTTTTTCCTTAAAAATGGGATAACTTAATAATTATAGCACCGACCTCGCGGCGGTGTCAATTTTTTTGCCCGTAATAGGCGTTAGAGCCGTGCTTGCGCAGATAGTGGCGGTCGAGCAGCGCCTGCGGGACGGGCGCGGCCTCCGGGGCGAGCGTCAGCGCGTGGTAGGCCATGAAGGCGGCCTCCTCGAGGACGACCGCGTTGTGGACGGCCTCGGCCGCGTCCTTTCCCCACGCGAACGGCCCGTGCGAGCGGACGAGGACGGCGGGTATCTCGGAGGGGTCTTTGCCCCTGAAAGTCTCGACGATGACGTTTCCCGTCTCGAGCTCGTATTCGCCGTTTATC
>JAFZAM010000130.1 GCA_017557265.1 Oscillospiraceae bacterium
ATACGTTGGTCAGCGTTACTATAGAGAGTATAGTAATTCAATAGAATATACTGGACAGAGGGAAAGATACGAAAACTTCACCTCGGAATATACAGGAATCCGCTATAAGAGAATTGAATCGAACTCAAAGTGGGTACTTACTCACACGATTTCGGGCCTTTATGGACAATCTCTTTCTGAGACAGGACAGCCATGGCCGACTGATTACGATTGGTTTGATTCTCATAGTGGCTCAACTGCTAATGGAACTCATACAACTTTCCTTGATGCTTTTCTTCCTACAGAAGAAGGCAAAACTCTTCTGATTTTTTATGGGAAGATTCATTCAGACGGAAGAAATCGAGTTTCTTTCTGGCAGCAGACAGAAGACCTTAGCGGATATGTCAAAAAGGATACTGTATATACAACAGGCGCAGATTTCAATATATCTAATAAGTATACGGGATTCGAGGCCGTTAAGTACAGTCTGGACGAAGGTATAACGTTCAATGACGTTGGTACTTTCAATCCTTCAACCGGTTACTATGGTTCTGCTATCTCAGGTTATAGTACCTTAGATATCTACTATGACCGCCTTACCAATCAGATCACTTATGCCGATGGCGCGTATTTCAAAGAGGGTCTTACTCCGCTCGATGTGACTCCCGACGGTGCTCCGCTCAAAGAAGTCCCCGGTATCAACTATGGTGCAGATATCAGCTCTTATAACACATTCTATACTCCGACTAAAGAGGGGTATGTGTTTGAGGGTTGGTACGTCGATCAGCCTTGCAGTACGCCGTATACATTTACGACTATGCCTATAGGCGGCGTGATCGTTTACGCCAAGTGGGTCCAAGTCCAGTATCGTGTGTTCCTTCATCCGGGTGTTCCGGAAGGGGAACTCGTTAACTGGGGCGACCAGGAAATGAGCTTCCGTGTCAACTATAATGAATCGGTAAAGGGCTCTATGATTGTCGGTATCCGCAATGACTATGAAATAGTCGGCTGGTATTATGACGAGGCGTGCACCGATCCTTTCATCTTCGATACCAAGCTCAACAAACAGACCGTTCCTGCGGAAAACGTATACGATACGTCGCAGACTTCCGAGGTCGATCGTCTCTACGGTCTGCCGCTCGGCAGTAAGCGAGAGTACCAAGGCCAGCCCGACGATCCCGACAACGGCAAGTTCTTCATCTGGGATGATGCGAACGATACGTGGCTGCTCGATTCGAATTCCGGGAAGAAGATTCCATGGAACAAGGACGAATATAACAACCGTTTCTGGGTAACGCACGAGTTCCATCTCTACGCCAAGTGGAGAAGCAAGATCACGGGCGCATACGGTATCGACGTCGAGTACTATAACGGAGACGAATTGTATTATACCGATCCGACGCAGTACCTCGATCAGGCGCAGGCTATAGCTTATGCTACGACACCGGCTGCAAGCGCAGGCAACGAGTTCAAGTATTGGCTCGTCATGCATTGGGACGGAAGTTCTTACTCCGAACCCGAGTCCAACGCTCAGCAGGTTCTTCCCGACGCCGGATTTACCGTTCTGAAGACCGACGCTTCCGTCCGTGACTTGACTGCCGAGGAGCTTTCTGCTGCTCCTGCCGGAGTCACAAAGAAGTACATCATTCGTCTGAAAGCAGTTTTCGGCCCGATCGAATCCGAAACGAAGACGAAGCTCGTCTACGACGGTAACGGCGGTACTATAGTCGCTTCGCCGGTGTATCCCGATGGAATGCCGACTCCGACCGTCAACGGAAACGTCATTACGTTCGAAGGTCTGACTATCAACGAGGAGTATCCGCAGCTCGGCGAAGTCTTTACTCGCCCCGGCTATAATTTCCTCGGATGGTCGAGCAACAGCTCGTCAACTGCTCCGGAATTCGCAGCAGATCAGCTGATCGCTCCGGATATCCTGAACGGCGGGGTCAATACCCTCTATGCCGTTTGGGAAGAGAAGACCATAACGATCAATTACGTCGCAAAGGGTCCCGACGGAGCGGAAAACTTCGGTTCAGTGTCTCCGACGGCCGAAACGAATCCCATAAAGGTATTTTCCGGCACTGCGTCCGGCTCGAATGCTACCGCAGGTGAAGGCTTCAAGTTCGTCGGTTGGTATTCGGACGAGAATTGCGAGACTTTGGTTAGCGAAAATGCGGAATTCGTTCCGCAGAAATCCGGAGACCCCGCTCATTATCCGTATGATTCGGAGACTCTGACTTTCTACGCCAAGTTCGAGTACAACACGACGACGCTGACCATTACCAACAACTCAGGTCATGACGCTATATTTACCGTCTCCGGTCAGGGCTACGAAGGTCTGCTGCTCGCGATACCCAGCGGCAAGTCTCTGACTATAGCGAACGTCTACGTAAACGAGGACTACACTATCACAATGGACACCGGTTGGTCGTGGAGATACGATTCGTTCTCCAAAAAGATTGAAAACCTTGATCCAGGCACCAACAGCTATACTGTGGCAGCGCAGACGATGGCTAAGACAAAATGGCTCAGCGGCACCTCGTACGCGTGGGTATACAAACCGACGCTGTACGTTGTAAGTGATTGAGAAAGGAGGGACGTCAATTGAAGATAAAGTTTTCTAAGATGGCGATAACGTTTATCGCCGCGGCGGCCCTCATCATTGGCTGCGTCGCGGGCGGCGCGCTTGCGTACCTCGTCGGCAATACCGACCCCGTGACGAATACGTTCGTGGCGGGCGAGGTCAAGTGCTCAGTCGATCAGACCGCAAACAGCGCGACCGTTAAGAACGAAGGCAACGTCAGGGCTTATATCCGCGCCGCCGTCGTCGGCAATACGCTCAACGACGCAGGGCAGATAACGGGCAATTGGACGAATGAGGACTCGTATCTCCTCAACACGACGGATTGGACTAAGGGCACAGACGGCTATTATTACTACAATAGCATCGTCGAACCCTCTTCCTCGACGTTAAACTTGTTTAAGTCCGATGCTCCTGTAGAGCTTGATCACTTACTCATAACCGTACTCGCCGAGGCCATCCAGGCCGACGGTATACCCGGCGCATTGGACGCTCAGTCTGCGTTTTCCAACGCTTTGCTTAACTGAGGGAGGCGGGAATGATGAACAAGCTTAAAAAGATAGCTTTTATCGCCATTTCCGTCGTGCTCGTCATCGCGCTCTCGAGCGGCCTGTTCTATGCTCTCGGAAGCGACAGCGACCCTACCGTCATATTCGACGCGTCAAGCACGTTGTTCACCTTCCAGAACGTCAAGTACGGCGTCGAACAGAAGGACGCGGCCGACGATGAAGACCCGTATCCCGATCTTTTCGCCATACGCGGAGCGATGCCCGGCGATTCGTTCAGCTGGGACGTCAACGTCAAGGTAACGAACGCGACCAACAAAAAGGTCACGATGTACGTCCGTGCGGAAAACGACAACGATGACTTTAACGCGCTTTTCGCAGCGGATAATCCATATCCGCCGACGATCAAGGTTACTTTCCCCGACGGTTCGGTGTACACCGCCCGTCTCAACGGGAACGAGTTCATCGAGATCGGCGTGTTCAACGGCAGCGGGACTAAGGAGATAAATCTCAGCCTCGACATCGATATCCTTGCCGGGAATGAGATAGCGGGTCTTGACGCCGAGATCGACTGGGTATTCTACGCCAAGGTCGAGAACGTCACGCCTCCGCCTCCGCCGCCCCCTCCGCCGACGCCCACTCCGACGCCGTCTCCCGAGCCGACCGACGAGCCGGACGAACCGCTCTATCCGCCCGCTCCCGAGCTCAACACCGAGGAGCACTTCGGCTACATCATCGGTACTCCGGGCGGACTCGTCAGGCCTGAGGACAACATCACCCGCGCCGAGACCGCGACGATCCTCTTCCGTCTGCTGACGGACGAGAGCCGCGCCGCCTACTGGTCAACGACCAACTCGTTCAGCGACGTTTCGAGCGACGCATGGTATAATAACGCCGTCTCGACCCTCGAAAACGCGGGCATTATCAAAGGCCGTCCCGACGGCACGTTCGGCCCGACCGAGCCGATAACTCGCGCGGAGTATGCGGTCATGTTCGCGCGCTTCTTCGACGCTGTACCGTCGTCTCGGGACCTCTTCCCGGATATCGCGGGCCACTGGGCGCGTGAGTACATCAATACCGCCGCGCAGTTGGGCTTCATCAACGGCCGACCCGACGGGACCTTCGGTCCTAACGACAACATCCTCCGCTGCGAGGCCTTCACGCTGACCAACCGCGTGCTCGGCCGCAAGCCGGACAAGGATCATCTCCATGAGGACATGGTCGTCTGGAGCGACAATACGCCCGACAAGTGGTATTACGCGCAGGTGCAGGAGGCTACGAACTCCCACGAGTACCAGATGTACGGAGAGGATACCGATTCGCCTTACGAGGACTGGACCGCGATCACGCCGATGCGCGACTGGGCTGCGCTTGAAAAGCAGTGGGCTCAGGTGAACGTCGACGATCCGAACGTTTATTCCTCCAAGCCTTAAATTGCAAAAGAATCGCTTAAAAGAGCTGGCCGGCAATAGCCGGTCAGTTCTTTTTTTCGTGCGCAGGGGAGAGGTCCGTCTTTCCTTCGACGAATCAGCAAAAGCTTGACAAGTTGACCGTTTGCAAATAATCTATTCCCATAAGTGAATAAAAGGAAATCGGAGGAAGAAAATGATCTACAAAGATTTCAAGGATAAGAAGCTCTCCGCGCTCGGCTACGGGCTCATGCGTCTGCCGACGACGGACAAGGAGTCCGATATCGACGAGGCCGAGGCGACCCGCCTTATAGACAAGGCCATTGAGAACGGCATAAACTACTTCGACACCGCGTGGTTTTATCACGGCGGCAACTCCGAGACCGTCGCAGGAAAGGCTCTCGGCAGACACTCGCGAGGCAGCTATTTCATCGCGGACAAGTACCCCGGCGTAATGCCCGGCACCTGGAAGAATCCCGAAAAGTTCTTCGAAACACAGCTCGAAAGGATGCGCACGGACCGGTTTGATTTCTATCTGTTCCATAACGTCTGCGAGATGAACATAGACGCATATACGGACGACGAGAAATACGGCATACACAAGTACATTATCGAGCAGAAGAAAAAGGGCAGGATAACGCATCTCGGATTCTCGGCTCACGGCGGCATCGACGTGCTGCGCCGCTTCCTTGAGGCTTTCGGTAACGAGATGGAGTTCTGCCAGCTTCAGCTGAATTATCTCGACTGGGAGTTCCAGGGCTGCCGCGAGAAGGTCGAGCTGCTCGACAGTTACGGCATCCCCGTCTGGGTCATGGAGCCGCTCCGCGGCGGCAAACTCGCGTCGCTAAAGCCGGAGTACGAGGAAAGGCTCAAAGCGCTTCGTCCCGACGAAGACGCGGCCGCGTGGGCGTTCCGCTTTGCACAGTCCGTCCCTTCCGTGAAGATGGTGCTCTCCGGCATGACGACGGAGGAAGCGCTCGACAAGAATCTGAAGACGTTCTCCGAGGACAGAAAGCTGAACTCGGACGAGATGGACGCGCTTCTCGCCATAGCGCGTGAAATGGCCGCGTCGGGGACAGTCCCTTGTACGGCCTGCAGATACTGCACGTCGCACTGCCCGCAGGAGCTCGATATCCCGAAACTCATCTCGCTCTACAACGAGCACACGCTGACGGGCGGCGGCTTCATCGCGCCTATGGCGATGATGGCTCTCCCCGAGGACAAGAGGCCGAAGGCATGCCTGCACTGCAGGAGCTGCGAAGAGGTCTGCCCGCAGCAGATTAAGATATCCGAGGTCATGGAGAGTTTCGCCTCGAAGCTCAGAATGTGATAGATAAGACAAAGAAAAGGAGCCCTTATCCGTTTATCGGGATAAGGGCTCCTCGTTTATGCTTATCTGAAAATATGTGTGCGTTTTATCTCCACTTGTCGATGGATGTGCTCTGCGGGCTGTACTGCGACCAGCCCTGCACCACGTTGCTGCCCTGAGGGTCGCCTACGACGATGACGTGTATCTGCGAGCGGTCGAATAGATGCATCACCGTGTCATCCGTTACAGGACCAGCGGAAGGATCCGCCTTCGGGCGCGCGTATACTCTTCTGCCCTTGAGCTCTCCCTCGGTTATGAGGAGCTTGTTCCAGAAGTAGTCCTCGATCTCTTTTCTATTTTTGCAGCCCGTCTCCTCGACTAGCTCCTTCGCACGCAGCGGCGAGACGAGAATGCTGATGCCGTGCAGCATCTCGAAGGTCTTAACGGACTTATAGAAATCGTCGAGGCTGGGATTTAGCATGTAATTGCCGATATGAGACCATCCGCCGGTCAGGATGGAGAGGACGCTCTCGCCCTCCTTGAAGCCCTGCGACGTGGAGTATGGCTTCCAGGGGCTGTTCTCCTCGTTCTCCGCGAAGGCGAAGGTATAGGTCGATACGTTGCCCATGACGCCCATCAGGTTGACGCCGACCTCGCTCCCTCCGAGATTAATGAGCGCGAGGCGGTGCGCGCGTCCTATGACGGCGTTGGCGCGGCCGCCCGGACCGAGCGCGCAAACGGAATCGTTCATGCCGATCTCCTTGCGAATGGGGCCGTTCACGACCTGCATGAAGCTGAAAGCGTTTGTGGATTTGGCGGTCTGGTGATGGCGCTGGTCCGTCCCCATTATCTCGACCATCGCGAGGATGACGGGGAAGTACTCGGGCTTTGCGCCTGCCATGACGGCCGTTATTGCTGCTTTTTCAACGGTGACCGTTCTGCCCTCCGGCGCCATCTGAGTCGCTATGATCTCGTCCGGCGCGTGAGAGGTGCCCTTAAGCATCTCGGCGACGCGCTCCTCGGTCGGGATGATAACGGGCAGCCCGTCGGTCAGGCCGTTCGACTGGAAGTATTCCTGCAGTTCGTCCTCAGTTCCCTCGGCGCAAAAACGAGGCGGCTGAGCAGGAGTGTAAACGCCGCCTATCTGCTCCTCTGGAGTCAGCGGGCGAAGGAGAGCGTCGACAATGTCGTCCAAGAGCTTCTGCATGTCTTTGCCACATAGGCCGGTGCACGGGAAATCCGTCTCCGCGAAGCGTATCTGCATTCCCTCGCGTTCGCGCGAGATGAGAGCGTCTTTTTCAAGATAGCGGTAAAGCACGGTAAGACCCGGAATGCCGGCGCGCTCGATGCGCCTTGCCGGCCAAGTGACGGCGCACGCGGTCGTAGAGCAGGAGGGAGCCGCGAAGTAAACGAAGCAGTCGGCTTTTTCCTTCATCTCTGCCCAGAGCGCGGGCTCGTCGGAAGAATACATCTTGCGAGTGCGGTATTCTATCTTGACGCCGGCAAAACGCTCGCGGAGATACGCCTCGAGCGCTTTCTGCACCTCGCCGAAGCCGTGCGTATCTCCGCCCCAGGAGTTGATTATATAGACTGTCTTGCCGTCAAGAGTGTCCAAACGCGGAGAGAGCGGCGCTCTCATCACGTCGTTGAATAATCCGCGCGGGTCCAGAGCTTTTACGGTTTTATCGTTCATTCGGGTGACCTCCCTTATCATTACATTTTTCTATCGCATCGGCCGCTATTGACTTAAAGCCGTTTTTAGAGAATAATATACTTAAAATATATAATCAGCCGTGCCGCCTGTCAATCTTCTTTGCTGACGGCAGGCGCGCATATACGAAGGACGGGAGGAACTAGACATGAAATACCGCAAGATGGGTAAGCTGGGGATAGAGGCCTCGGCGTTCGGACTCGGATGCATGCGCTTCAACGGAGAGGCCTCCGGCGACAGCACGATAGACGAGCAGAAGGCCGTTTCGCTCATCCGCAGGGCGATAGACGGCGGCGTCAACTACATAGACACTGCGTACGTTTACCTCGGCAAGACGTCCGAGATCGTGCTCGGAAAGGCTCTGCAGGACGGATACAGGGACAAGGTCACCATCGCGACCAAGATGCCGGCCGAGGCTGTCAAGGACCGAGAGAGCATGGAGAAACTGCTTGAGGAGGAGCTCGGCAAGCTTCAGACGGACCACATCGATTTTTACCTCATGCACGGCATAAACAAGCAAAAATGGGAGCGCTTCAAGGAGATAGGCGCGCCACAGTTCTTCGACGACATGAAGAAGGCGGGGAAGATACGCTATAAGTGCTTCTCTTTCCACGGACCTTACGACGAATTCGAGTACATACTCAACGACTGGGACTGGGACATGGTCCAGATCCAGTATAACTTCATGGATATTGAAAATCAGGCCGGGACGAAGGGTCTTGAACTCGCCGGGAGCAAGAACATACCCGTCGTCATCATGGAGGGCCTGATGGGCGGTAATCTCGCAAAGGCGCCCGATAACGTTCAGGCTCTTTACGACGCCTTCCCGGTCAAGCGCTCAGCGGTCGAGTGGGCGTTCCGCTGGCTCTGCGACCATCCAGAGGTGTCCGTCGTGCTCTCCGGCTGCAACGAGCCGGAGCAGATAGACGAGAACCTTCGTATCTTTGACAGCGTCGAGGCCGGCATCATGGACGAAGCAGAGAAGAAGCTCATTGACGACGTCCGCGCCGCCTATAAGAGCAGGACGCGCGTCGGCTGTACCGGATGCCGTTACTGCATGCCCTGTCCGAACGGAGTCGAGATACCCGGTATATTTTCCGCATGGAACAATGTTTCGCTCTATGGTATCGATCCCAACAAAGACTTCGGCTTCCGCATGCTCAAGCAGAGGGGCGGCGGCGCGGACAAGTGCGTCGAATGCGGCGCGTGCGAGGCTGCCTGCCCGCAGCATCTTAGCATCATAGACGAGCTCAAGGCCGCGTGGAAGGAACTCGGCTGAACTAATTGATCAAATCCCGGGAAAAGGAGCATGGATAAGCATGATAATAAAGAACGGACTCATATTTGACGCCGTCAGCCGCGTACCGTATAAGGCCGATATCCGCGTCGAAAAATGCATAATAAAAGAGATAAAGGCCGGCCTCGCCAAAAAGAAAGGCGAGACCGTCTTCGACGCGGAGGGACTGCGCGTTTATCCCGGCTTCATTGACGCCCACTGTCATCTCGGGCTCGACGGCTGGGGCATAGGTTTCGAGGGCGCCGACTATAATGAGTCGGGCGACGTCTGCACTCCGCAGCTTCGCGCCGAGGACAGCTTTAATCCTCAGGACCCGACAGTGAAGCACGCGGCTAAGGCCGGCGTCACGACGGTAGCGACCGGGCAGGGGAGCGCGAACGCCATAGGCGGCACATGGATAGCCGTCAAGACGACGGGCGACTGCGTCGACGATATGATGATAAAAAACCCGATAGCGATGAAATGCGCTCTCGGCGAGAATCCCAAGCGCTGCTATAAGGACAAGGGCAACTGCGCCCGCATGTCGACCGCCTCCGTCATCCGCAATATGCTCTTCAGAGCGAAGGAATACCTCTTCAAGAAGGAAGCCGCGGGAGAAGACGTCTTCAGGAAGCCCGCGTTCGACTTTAAGTGCGAGGCCATGATCCCCGTGCTGAAAAAGGAGATACCGCTCAAGATACACGCCCATCAGGCGAACGATATTTTGACCGCGATTCGTCTCGCGAAGGAGTTCGACGTTTTGCTCACCATCGAACACGTCACGGAGGGTCATCTCATCGCTGACAAGCTCGAAAACTGCCCGTATCCGCTCGCAGTCGGTCCCACGCTGACCCACGCGACCAAGTTCGAGCTGCAGAACAAGTCCTGGGTTACACCGGGCATACTCGCCGCGAAGGGCTGTCACGTCTCCATTATTACGGATTCGCCCGTCATCCCGCAGGAATACCTGCCGCTCTGCGCCGGACTCGCCGTCAAGGCGGGCATGGACCCGTTCGAAGCGCTCAAAGCCATAACAATAAATCCCGCCGAGCATATAGGCGTCGCGGACAGAGTAGGCTCCATCGAGGTCGGGAAAGACGCGGATATCGTCATAGCGGACGGCGACCCGATGGTCAGCGACACCGCGATAAAAACCGTCTTCATAAACGGCAAAGTCGTTGATTAAACGGAAAAGCCATAAAGAAAGAGCTGTGTGAAACTCTCACACAGCTCTTTTTGCGTTATGGGGGTTAATCCGCCTTGTCGAGCGACTCGAGCGCGGCTATCTTCTGACAGATGCAGAAGACGTTTATGCTTTGATAAAGCTGCTCGGTCGTTGGATAGCTCGGGGCGATGCGGATGTTCTTGTCCTCGGGGTCCTTTCCGTAGGGATAGACGCTCCCGGCGTTCGTCAGCTTGACGCCCGCTTCGGCGCAGAGCTGAACGCAGCGTTTGGCCGTGCCGGGGAGACCCTCGTAGCTGATGAAGTAGCCGCCGTTGGGATTGGTCCAGCTTCCGATGCCGAGGCCGCCTAGACCTCTTTCGAGGCCCGCGAGCGTGACGTCGAACTTCGGACGAAGATAATTCGCGTGCTTCTTCATGTGCTCCTTGAGCCCGTCAACGGTCTTGAAGAACTTGACATGGCGGAGCTGATTTATCTTGTCATAGCCTATGGTCTGTACGCCCATCTGGCCGAGCAGAAAGTCGATATTGCCCTTGCTTGCGGCGAAAACTGCGACGCCGGCGCCGGAGAACGTCACCTTGCTGGTGGAGAAGAACTCGTAGACCATATCCTCGGAGCCGTACTTTTTGCAGGCGTCGAATATGTTCGCGAGATAGTCGTCCTTTTCGCGGAAACCGTGGACGAAATAGGCGTTGTCCCAGAAGATGCGGAAGTCGTCAGCGGCAGGCTTAAGAGCTGCGAAGGCTTCGACCGTCTCGGGAGAGTACGTATAGCCCTGCGGATTGGAGTACTTGGGAACGCACCAGATTCCCTTAACGCTCGGATCGCTCTCGACGTACTTTCTGACCATATCCATGTCCGGCCCGTCGGGAGTCATCGGTATAGTGATCATCTCCATACCGAATTCCTGCGTGATGCGGAAATGCCTGTCGTAGCCGGGCGACGGGCAGAGGAACTTGAGCGGCCCCTGCCGGCCCCAGGGCTTGCTGCCCTTGTAGACGCCGAGCACGACGGCCTTTATCATCGAGTCGTACATCAGCGCGAGCGAGCTCTGCCCGCCCATGATGATGTTCTCCATCTTCAGGCCGAGAAGCTCCGCAAAGAACTCCTTCGCCTCGTCCACGCCGGCCAGCTCGCCGTAATTGCGGACGTCCGTGCCCTTGCGGGTATAGATGAGGTCGTAGGGGTTCTGCGCGAGCATATCCATGCTGAGGTTGAGCTGCATGGCGTCGGGCTTGCCGCGCGTCATGTCGAGTTTATAGCCCTGCGCCTGCTCGCGTTTGTAGAGCTCCGTCTGCTTCTCGAGCTCGGCGGCCCGTTCCTTCGAAGTCATTTCCTTGTACTTTTTCATAGCGCACATCCAATTCTGCAGGATATCCGGTCGTACCGGAAAACGGTTAGTACGTTTAATCAAACAGCTTGTGTAAAGCCTTTAATAACGGGTCCCTATTTCCATCGCGGCGTTGAACGCTAGACGGTTCGCCTCGGCGACGTTTGTCGCGGCGAGACAGTCGCCGACCTGATAGAAGAGGGGAGCGGCCTGCGCAAACGCGGCTGCCTCCTTCTGACGGGCCCGCATTCCCGCGGCGACGACGACGCGGTCGGCATGGAAGAACACTTCCGCGCCGGAACAGCTGCAGGTCACGCCCGTATCGTCTATCTTTACGGCTCTCGTCGAAGTATGCGTCTCGAGGCCGTTTCTCTTTATTTCGGCGAGCACGCCCATCTCGTGGACGGAATTATCGCCGCAGTTGAGCTTGTCGGCCATCTCGATGACGACAACGTCCTTGCCCATGTTCTTGAGGTATATGCCGAGCTCGAGCCCGACGAGACCGCCCCCGAGGATGACTGTCCTGCCGCTGAGCTCATCCGGATGAGTGTAGGCATACTGAGCGAATATGACGTTATCGCCGTCGACGCCGGGGATCGGAGGCTTCACGGGATCGGAGCCTATCGCCGCGATAATGACGTCGGGCTTCATTTCCTCGGCCTGCTCGGGGGTAAGAGCGGTGTTCATAATGACCTTTATCCCGGCTTCGCCGACGCGGCGTATCTGATTTTCTATATACTCGTGAAGATGTATCTTGAAGGGCACTTTCTCCTCGCAGAGGAGGACCCCGCCGAGGCGGCCGGACTTTTCGACGAGCGTAACGTCGTGTCCGCGCTTCGAGGCAGTCAGAGCGGCCTGCATGCCGGCGATGCCTCCGCCGAGGACGAGCACCTTTTTCGGATACTCTACTTTGAGCGGCTCGGTCATGTATTCGTGCTCGCGGCCTATCTCGGGATTGATCGCGCAGCCGTACTGCCCGGTGCTCATGAGGTGCGAGAAGCAGTAACTGCAGCGCAGGCATTTGTCAACGTCGTAAGCGCGCCCGGTTCTGGCCTTTATAGGCAGATCGGGATCGGCGACGAGCCCGCGCGCGACGTTCACTATATCCGCCTTGCCGCTCGCGATGATCTCTTCCATGAGCTCGGGGTCCGACAGAGCGCCGACGGTGGAGACGAAGCTCTGCTTTATATGCGGCTTTATCGCGGCCGCGTACTTGACGTTAACGCCGTCCGGCAGGAACATGCTCGGACACATGACGGTGAACGCCTCGTCGAACGTCGCATGGCCGACGGAGACGTGGATGATGTCTGGGTAGCCGTCAACGGACTTTGCTATCTCGATGCCGGTCTCGACGCCGTAACCGTCGTCAGTGCCCTCGCCGCCGGAGATACGGAGCTCGACGACGAGACCGGGGACCTGCTTGTGTATGCCGTCGCAGATCTCGCGGACGATCCGCGCGCGGTTTTCGGCGCTGCTGCCCCATTTGTCCGTGCGCGTATTGAGAAACGGGTTCATGAACTCGTTTAAAAGCCAGCCGTGCCCGCCGTGGATCGTTACCATGCCGAAGCCGCAGCGTTTGGCCCATTTGGCGTGCTCGATATAAGCTTTTATCGTCGCCTCGATCTGCTCCTCGGACATGGGAAGGACGTGAATCCCGTCGAATACGCCCTCTACGGGTCCGTATATCTGATTGCCCGCGGCGGCGGACTGCTGAGAGTAGGCGCCGCTGTGCTGCAGCTCGACGGACGGGACCGCTCCGTGGCGGCTGATGGCGTTGGTGTAGTACCTGAACCAGGATATGCCGCGGGCGCTCCTGAGTTTAACGAGGTTGTCGCCCCAGTTGCGGCCGCAGACCGGATCGACGCAGCGCACTCCCATGCAGGCCGTCGCGGCGCCGCCTATGGCCTTGCGCTCGTAGTAGACCGTCACTTCGGGCATGGGAAGCTCATCGACGTCGAGATAGGACGAGCCCTGCGGCGAGGCGAAGATGCGGTTCCTGAAGACCGTGTTTCTTATTATCAGAGGCTCGAACAGATGCGGGAATTGAAGAACGCTCATAACGACACTCCCGTATTAGTCTTTAATAGCGGTGGATCACTCCCACTCGATGGTGCCGACGGGCTTCGGAGTGAGGTCGTAGAGGCAGCGGTTGACGCCTTTGACCTCGTGGGTGATGCGGTCGGCTATATGGTTAAGGAGGGCGTAGGGTATCTCCTCGATGGTCGCGGAGGTCGCGTCTATCGAGTTCACGGCACGGATGACGACGGGCCAGTCGAAGCAGCGGAGGCCGTCGCGGATGCCGGTGGATTTGAAGTCGGGAATGATGGTGAAGTACTGCCAAACCTTGCCCTCGAGCCCGTTCTTGGCAAACTCCTCGCGGAGGATGGCGTCCGACTCGCGGACAGCCTCAAGGCGGTCGCGGGTTATCGCGCCAACGCAGCGCACGCCGAGGCCGGGGCCGGGGAAGGGCTGGCGGTAGACCATGCCGTCGGGAAGGCCTAGCGCTTTTCCGACGCAGCGGACCTCGTCCTTATAGAGAAACTTGACCGGCTCGACGAGCTCGAAATCGAGGCTCTCGGGAAGACCGCCGACGTTGTGATGAGCCTTTACGCCGACGTCGGATTCGAGTATATCGGGATATATCGTCCCCTGTGCGAGAAATTCGATGCCGTCGAGCTTGGAGGCTTCCTCGGCAAAAACGTCGATAAACTCCTTGCCGATGATCTTGCGCTTCGTCTCAGGATCGGATACGCCCGCGAGCTTGTCGAGGAAGCGGTCCACGGCGTCGACGTAGATGAGGTTGGCGTCCATCTGCTTTCTGAAGACCTCTATGACCTGCTCGGGCTCACCCTTGCGCAGAAGACCGTGATTGACGTGTACGCAGACGAGCTGCTTTCCGACTGCACTGATGAGCAGAGCTGCGACGACGGAGCTGTCTACGCCTCCGGACAGAGCCAGAAGGACTTTTTTGTCGCCGATCTGCGCTCTCAGAGCGTCGATCTGCTCATCAATAAAGGCTTTCGCAAGTGCGGGGGTGTTGATCCTCTCCATGCTTTCGGGACGAACGTTACCGGACATAAAGCTACCTCCTAAAGAACGATAGAAGAATTTAATGACGTTTATTCTGATGCGGAGCCTGATTTGCAAGAAATAACATGATCTCAATTCATATTAACGTTTATTTTAACAAAAAACTTCTTGTTATGCAAGAAGTGAATTTGCAAAATTCAAATATCTTATGCGGTCTCGGCCTCAAATGTTGTCATTTTAATATGAGATCAAATGCATAGAATACGCTTGAGGTGGGACGATGCATATTCTCGTTATTAGATCGCTGATAATGTTTTCCGTGATACTCGTCTGCATGAGGCTCATGGGGAAACGTCAGCTAGGAGAGCTTGAGCTGTCGGAGCTTGCGGTCGCAGTCCTCGTCAGCGATTTCGCCGTTATCCCGCTTCAGGATCTCTCCGTGCCCGTCTGGAACGGAATAATCCCTGTGACGGTGCTGCTCGTCTGTGAGGTCGTTATCTCAAAGCTCGCGCTCAAGAGCATCAAACTGCGGAGTTTCCTGAGCGGCACGCCGAGCGTGATAATAGAAAACGGGGTCATAAATCAGACCGAGATGCGCAAAAACAGACTGTCGCTCGACGAACTCGACGAGGCGCTACGCAAGAAGGAGATACTAAACGTCGCCGACGTGCGCTATGCGCTTCTGGAGACTGACGGCACGCTCAGTACGATACTGTATTCCGGCAAGCAGCCGCTCACCGCTGAACAGTTCGGCGCGGCGCCTACGGACGAGGCCGTACCGCTTCCCGTGATAGTCGACGGGAGGGTCATATCGACGAATCTGCAAAAGCTCCATTTGAGCAGGGAGTGGCTCGACCGCGAACTGAAAAGCCGTAAAGTCCGATCGGTAAAAGACGTCTATATCTTGACGGCTTACGGCGGTAA
>JAFZAM010000131.1 GCA_017557265.1 Oscillospiraceae bacterium
CGGGGGCGGATCGCTTCGAGCCGTGAAGATAGTCTGAACGATATTGGTCGTCGCGCTCGTCGCGGTCATCCAGGTCGCTTATTACCACAAGCGGGGGCTGCGCGGCGTGACGTATAAGCGCAGCTTTTCGCGCGCGAGAGCCGTCGCGGGGGAGAAGCTCGAGTTCATCGAGGAGCTCTCCAACGACAAGCTCATCCCGGTCCCCTGGGTGCGCGTCGAGTCGCGCATATCCTCGCGGCTGCGTTTCACGCGCCAGAAGGATCACGAGATAAACCTCGACCAGTTCCACAGGAGCGTGTTCTTCCTGGGGCCGTACACCCGCATCACGCGCCGCCACGAGATAGAGTGCCTGCGCCGCGGCTGGTACGACTGCGGCAAGGTGAACCTCGTCGCGGGCGACCTGCTCGGCCTCGCGAGCTGCCGCAGCGACGTGGACACGGGCTGCTCGCTCTACGTGTACCCGCGCATACCGGACGCTGTCGAGCTGCCGGACAGCGCGCTCAAATGGCAGGGCGACGTCACCGTGCGCCGCTGGATTCTGCCCGACCCCATCCTCGTAAACGGCATACGCGAGTACCGCCCGGGCGACCCGCTCAAGGACGTCCACTGGGGCGCGACCGCGCGGACGGGGCAGGTGCAGGTCAAGACGAGGGACTATACCGTCTCTCCGCGCGTCCTGCTCATATTCAACACTCAGATATCCGACGGGCTCCTCGGCGGCATGCAGCCGGAGGAGGTCGAATTCCTCGAACGCGGCATAGGCGTCTGCGCCGCGCTCGCGTCCTGGTGCGTCTCGAGCGGGATAGAGGTCGGCTTCGCCTCCAACGGCGAGGACGCCCGCGACCCGGCCAAGGAGATATACATCCCCGCGCGAAACGGCGCCGCTCAGCTCGACGCCGTCCTCGAGCAGCTCGCGACGCTGGTGATAAAGATGAAAACGGGCGTCCACGCCGTCCTCGACCACCGCATAGCCGACGGGACGACCGGCATGGACGTCGTCGTCGTGTCCAACTACTGGAGCGAGACGATAGAAAAGCGCGCCGCGCAGCTGCGCCTTGCGGGCAACAGCGTGACGCACATACAGCTCAGGTAAGAGGGGAGGCGGGCGTTTGAGAAAAGGCGACAGGGTCCTCATGTGGACCGTCAATCTGCTTCTCGCGGCGTGCTTCAACGCCGCCGTCCTCGTCTTCGCCGAGCAGATACACAAGAGCGGCTGGCCGTGGTTTTCCCGCGTGATCGCCTGCTGGCCGACGATAATATGCTTCGCCGCGGGACTCGTCGCCGGCATCCGCAAATGGCGCGCGAGGGTCCCCCTCTGCATAGCCGCGATAGTCGTCGCGGCCGCCGTCATGTACCTGACGTTCCCCGCGCGCGACCTCGGTCATCTCCTCTATATGGCGCTCGGCGCGCTTCTCGGGATATACCTCTTCGTGATAGGCCTGCGCGGCGACGATCCCTACCCGCCCCGCATGGCGATACTGACCGTCGTGGCGCTGCTCGTGGAGAGCATGTGCTTTTCCAAGGTCGATCAGGCCGTCCCCGTCGAGATACCCTTCCTCGCGGGCGTGACGTTCGCGGCCTTTCTGCTGAGCATGTTCTCCTTCAACGCCGCCGGCATAGCCAGCGGCCTGCACAACACCAGGAACGGGTCGAAGCTGCGCGTCCCCGCGGGCCTTCGCGGGAAGAACATGATCCTTCTCGTCCTCCTGCTCGCGATAGGCATAGGCGTCTCGTTCATCGAGCCGCTGCGGAGCATAGTCTCGTATATCATCCGCTTCATCATATTCGTCAGCAGCAAGCTCAGCGAGCTGATGAGCTCCTCGGAGACCATCGAGGTCGAGGGCACCCCGGAGCCGACGGAATACTCCGTCGAGCCGACGACGCTGCCCGACGTCCCCGTCAACAAGCCCCTCTCGATCGTCGTGCTCGTCTTCCTGATCCTCATCGTCGTCCTCGGCGGCATCCTCGTCTTCGCCGCCTTCTTCGGCGAGAGCAGGGGAGCGGGAGGCAGAGGCTCCGGCCCGAGGCGCCGCCGCTCGCGCCGCGCCAAGCAGGTCGAGGACGAGGAGTACGACGACTCCGTCGAGCGTCTGCACGACCTGCGCACCCTCCTGCGCGACAGGCGCGCGAAGGCCTCGAAGCGCCTTCAGAAGCTGCTGCGCCGTCCGCAGAAGATAGACGACATGCCCGACGACCGCACGCGAATCAGATTTGCGTATTATTCGATGCTCCGCTCGCGCTCCGGGCGCGAGATGAGCCGCGCGCTCACGCCGCTCGAGGTCTCCGACCGCCAGCGGGCCGACGTGCTGCGCCGCCTTGCCGAGGATTACAGCCTCGTCCGCTACGACGAGACCTCCGAGCCCGGCGAGGAGGAGGCGCGCAACGCCGCGCGCGCCATGGGCGCCATGCGCCGCAAATAACGGGAGGTACCCGAATATGAAAGTCCTAAAGAAGATCGGCAGGATAGTCCTGTCGATCATTCTTGCCGTCGTGATCCTCGCGGCGGCCTACGTCGTCTACGTCTTCATCGCCTACCGCCGCCTGCCCGACAACGTCGAGCTCGAGGTCGTACGCCCCGTCAAGTACGGCTCCGCGCCGCTGACCGGCCGCGA
>JAFZAM010000132.1 GCA_017557265.1 Oscillospiraceae bacterium
CGCGTCGACGGCGCGGGAGACGACCTCGATGTCTCCGCGCAGCCCGGGCGCGCCTATGAGCTCGACCCCGCACTGGGGCAGCTCGGAGTCGGCGCCGTCGAGCGCGGAGGCGGAGCGGAAGACCGTCTCGTCGTAGCAGAGCCTGAAGGGTCCCTCCGCGTCCTTGAAGTGCGAGGCGACGAGCCTCGCTATGGGCGCGGTGCAGTCCGGGCGCATGACGAGAAGTCTGCCCGAGCGGTCGACGAGCTTGTACATCGTCTCCTGCGGGAGCGGGTTCTCCGCGCGCACGAAGAGATCGTAGTATTCAAGCTCCGGAGTCATTATTTCCTTGTATGAGCGGCTCGCAAAGAGCTCCATGAGGGCGGAGCGGATGCCGCGCAGGCGGAGAGCCTCGGCGAAGAGCCGGTCTCTCGTGCCCTCGGGTGAAGCGGCCTTGAAATCAGTCATGACGACCTCCGTAGTCTTATCTGTAATCCGCGAAATTCCATCTGCGCAGGAAGCTGACGTTCTTGAAGAACGCGAGCTTTTCCGCGGCCTCGTCGCCGAGCTCGGCCGCGGTCTCGCCGCCCGTGATGAAGCGCGACGTCGGATGAACGACCGGGGCGGCGTCCATGAGCTCTCCCGCGACCTTCATGTAGGCCGTGCCGCCCCAGCCGAGGCGCTTAAAGAGCTCGTTGAAGAGAAAGCAGGGGCTTATCGTATCGCCCTCGCCGGTCACGTCGACGTTGAGGACGTGCCCGGCGGCGGGGTTGGCGTGGATGAGGTAGGGGACTCCGTAGCGGTTGAGGAAGCCGTCGCCCTTTTCGGGGGAGATGTTGGCTCCCATCGCCGCGTAGACCTCCTCGCCCAGATCGGGCAGCCGGTCGCCGAAGACGACGAGCACGACGGGCTCCTCGCGGGCGTCGAACCATTCGGCGAGCGCCGAGATGCCGCGGACGGTCGTCTCGACGCCGCTCAGATAGCCGTTAATGGCGTCGAGCTGCTCCTCGGTCATCGTGCCGGGGGCTATGAACGTGCGCCCGTCGTTCGCCGGAGCGGCGACGCGGCCGACGCTGAAGCCGAAGTACGGCTCGTCCGAGGAGACGACGTGGGCGACGTAGCGGGACTGGATATCCCTGAAGAAGGCTTCGCCCGAGCCGCGGCCGCCGTCCTCGTTGAACGTCCGCTCCTCAAAGCCGAGATACTCCGCGACGTTGGCGCGGTTGAATAGCCTCGCGGGGGAGTCGCACGCAAACTCCGTCGCGTAGCCCTGCCGCGCGAAGTAGCGGACGTAGGAGCTCGTCTCGGAGCGGTAGGGCGGGCCGTCGAAGTTGCCCGTAAGGACCTCGCGCTCGGTCACGGCGTTCTCCTCGGCGAAGACGTCGGAGACGAGCGTCCCGTGGACGGAGTCCTTCTGGAGCATGTGCAGCGGTCTGTATACGTCGTTGGTCATGTCGAGGCAGTCGAGCTCCGAGAGATCGGAGAAGGACTCGAACATGACGAAGACGACGTTGACCCTGTCCTCGGCGGGGACGTCCTCCGTGACGTAGCGGGAAAAGGCGGCGAGGGTCGAATACTTGTCGTAGCCCTCGGGGGTCTCGACCTTCGAGGTGTTCGCCGCATGCAGGAAGGGGTACTGGCACCCGCGCGAGACGTATGCGAGCGTCTCCTCGCCGGGCGCGGTCGGCTCGGCGGCGGAGGCGTATATGCTGTCGTTGGTATAGAGCGTGAAATAGCTGAAGATGATGAGGCAGACGACGGCGAAGAGGCTGCAGAAGCGGAGCTTCGAGGAGAAGATGCGGCTCCTGACGATGAGCGCCGCGAGCACCGCCGCGACCAGACACAGCCCGACGCATATATAGACGCGCGTGTCGATCGCGGAAAAGCTGCGAGGGACGAGCGCGAAGACGTCTCCCGCCGAGCGCAGGTCGGAGGGCGTGAAGGGGTCGTTTCGCGCCGCGAGCTTGAACCAGTTGGCGAGCGAGAGCAGCAGCGTCGCGACCGCCGTCGCCGAGAAGGAGAACCAGACGCGGTTGAAGATGAAATAGAGCAGGAACAGCAGCGCGACGGGGGGCCAGATATTAAGCAGCGCCGTTCCGGGCCGCGCGAGGATGTCGTTGAAGATGCCGTCGGAGAAGGCCTCCGTCCCGAGATAGAGCCCGACGAGCCCGAGGAACGCCCCGAGCGCGAGGAGCACGATGAACGTCACCAGCCCGAAGAAAAACTGCGCCGTGCGGCAGCGCCCCGCGGTCTTGTAGGCGTGTCCGCGGAAGACGTGCACCGTCTCGAGCCCCGTGGGGACGAGCTCCTTCGGCGCGTCGGCCGCGAGCTTCGGGCGGTAGCTCTTGAGCGCGCGCTTATAGAGCGCGGCGGTGTCCTCGTAGTGGGCGAAGCGCCCGTCCACGAGGTCGAAGAACGGGGCTATGAGGATGGCGCCGCAGCGGCTCGCGAGCGGGAGCATGACCGCCTCGGGCCAGCGCGTTATCCACAGGTTGTTCTCGCCGGGAAAGATATCGTAGACCTTCGGCCTTCTGCGCTTCCAGAACTTCTCGGCTCTGCCGAGCATACCGCGTACGCTCTTGAGGAAGAGCCAGCGCCTGTTGTAGTACCTCTCGTCGCGCACCAGGCCGAAGAGATGCAGGAAGCCGAATACCCAGCGCCCGAGCACGTACTTGATGAGCGACGGCTGCCTGAGCAGACAGTACCGGAAGAACAGGGTATCTATATTCGCCGTACACATGGTACGGTCAAAGAAGATGAAATTCAAAGGGAGAGCCTCCGTGAGTGAGTATTAATTTACCTAACTAAATTATAATATAACATAATATAACAAAAGCATCTAAATGACAATAGCGAAAGAAAATAAAAAAGGACCGCGGGGGCCGAAGCCTCCGCGGTCCGTATCGGTCAGTTCACTTCTTGGCCCCGCGAAGATCCGCGAGAGCGTCGGAAATGGCGGCCTGCACGTCGTCGGAGCCTTCGGGAAGGCGCTCGGCGAGCCAATGCAGGCGGGTGGCCTGGCTGCTGAGGTCATATCTGAGATTGCCGAGCCCGCGGATGGCGGCGAGCTTGACGTTCTTGTCGGGGCTGGCGAGCAGATCGACGAGGATGTTGTAGGGCTCCTCGCTCCTGCCGGTGCCGCAGGCTTCCGCGACGGCGACGACGGTATCGACGTCCTTTGCGGTCGCGAGCTTGGCGAGCTTTTTCCACTGCTTGTTGGCAACTGCCTTGATATACTTGTTGTCTGCCATTGTAGGATGCTTCCTTTCTGTCTTTTCTCAAGCGGCGGAGCGCCGCCGAAAGGTCTTTCATACCTAAGAAATATAAACTTCCAAAGCTCTTATGTCAAGATGCAATTTGCCCTTGGGCGCTCTCACACAAGGAGACGACAGGTTTTGAGCGCCCTTTGCCGCCCCCTCTTGTAATCGCGCGCGGGAAATGGTAAAATACGATAACGGAGAAAAACGCGCCGGAGGAACGTCTATGGACTATCAAAAGGACAGAAACGTGGATATATACAGCGGGCGCGAATTCTCGTCCAAGGCCGAGAAATTCGAGTTCTGGATGACCAACTACTTCTGGTATCACTTCAAGTGGTACGTCATCATCCCGCTTTTCATAGTGACCGTGCTGCTCGCGTGGCTCATCAGCAGCCTCGTCCGCGTCAACTACGACTGGGAGGTCGTCTACGCGCACTACGGCGCTTCCGACGCCGCGCAGGCCGGACAGGTAGAGAAATGGGCACAGAACGCCGTGCGCGAGGCGACGGGCAGCAAGAAGTCCCGCGTCCGCGTGACCGAGCTCGCCATGGAGCCCGGCGCGGAGCGCCTCGTCATGGGCGCGCTGGACGACTACGAGTACGCGCTGTTCCTCGTCGACGGGGAGACCGCCGAATACTACGGCGAGCTCGGCTACTTCCTCGAGACGGACGGGGAGCGCTTCGCCCTCGTCGAGCCGCTCGGGCTCTACGCCGCCGTCAACGACGCGGAATACAGGATGCATTCCGCTTCCGAGAACAACTTCGCCGGATACACCGAGGCCGAGATGCGCGACCTGAACAAGCTGCTGGAAAAGCGCCACGAAGA
>JAFZAM010000133.1 GCA_017557265.1 Oscillospiraceae bacterium
CTCTCCTTTTCGTCTGGAGTCAGGCTTTATCGGCCTGCAAAGCTTCATGCCTTGATTATACGCCCCCGCGCGCGCGTTGGCAACCGCGATTTGCCCGCCCGCGCTCCCCTTTTCGGGACAAAAAAGCCCCGGCGGGCTAACCCGCCGGGGCTTCGGTTTTTCTCATTTCTTTTTTCCGTGCTGCTCGATGCGCGCGTCCATCTCCTGCATGGGCATATAATCCGACCAGGTCTTCTTGCCCATGTTGGCGAGCATCTTGTCCATGACGCGCGAGAGCGTCTCGAGCTCCTCGTCCGTCACGCCCTCGAGCATCTGCTCGTCGAAAACGCCGGCGTTGCGCCTGTGGCTGAAGGCGACCTCGCGGCCCTTCTCGGTGACGGTGAGCATATTGCGGCGGAGGTTGGATTCGTCGACTATCTTGTCGATAAGTCCCTGCTTCTGCAGCCGCTTCGTGCTCAGCGCGACGGAGGCGGCGGAAACGCCGAGCCAGTCGGCGAGCTCCTTCTGCGTGCAGCCGGGATGGTGGTTTATATAGGCGAGGATGGGGAGCTGACCCGCGTAGAGCCCCGCGTCGAGCGCGAGCTTGCTCATCGCTCCGCGGCGGACCATGTAGGTCTTGTCCATCTTCCACGCCAGCTTACGCCTCACGTTGTCTTCGCCCAAAGGGAACATCTCCTTCTTTTAAGTACAGACGGCGTCGGGGCTATAACCTTTATACCACAAATATATAATCGGGCCTTGGATTTGTCAACTCTTGACCGCGCGCATTTTTTCCGGCCCGACGACGGCCTCTATCGTGTGTCCGGGCGGGCAGACGAGGCACTCGGAGAAGTCCCCGTCGACGAGCGCCTGAACGAGCCTCCCGTCGCCCTCGTAGAAGTCGAGCGACCAGCCGGAGTCGTCGGCGAAGCGCTTTGCGACCGCGCGCAGCTCCTCCGTGTCGCGCACGCCGCCGGTGATGTAGCCGCAGGACTTGTAGTCCTTCTTCCAGCCGTTATAGATCTCCATGAGATAGTCGGCGTTGTCCTCGCCGAATTGGTCGACGTAGCCCTGATAGACGGCCTGCTCGCGCTCCTCGTAGTGCATGAAGGAGCTCTCTATCCAGCCCGCGTTGAGCCAGTATGTCCCCTTCTTCTCGTTGAAGAGCTTGAGATAGCGCTCCTCGGAGCCGAGGAAGACGCCGATGCAGTCGTCCGTGCGCGGGACGACGATGGGGATATCCCGCGCCGTTATGCCGCAGACGCCGTTGGAGCAGAGCCCGTAGCCGAGGACGATGTAGTCCGGCCTCTGCGTTATGCCGCGGTCTATCTCGCCGTAGAGCTTCTCGAGCGACTGCTCGAGATACTCGCGGAGTATCTTCGGGTCCTCGTGCAGGCCCTGCGGCTGCCACGTTATATCGATGATGTTCGGGCTGAGCGCCGCCCTGTAGCCGAGCTCGCGCGCGAAGACGCGGCAGGCGATGAAATGCAGTCTCATTTTTTCCTCCCGTAGGGCCTTATAAGGCAGTTTTTCCCGTAGCCTATGAGATCGGCGCGCCCGGCCCGGCGCAGCGCCTCCTCGACGAGGGCGCGCTTTTCGGGTCTGTGCCACTGCAGAAGCGCGCGCTGGAGCTCCTTTTCGTGCTGCGAACGCGGGACGTAGACCTTCGAGCCGTCGCGCGGGTCTATGCCGGTGTAGTACATGCAGGTCGAGAGCGTCCCCGGCGTCGGATAGAAGTCCTGCACCTGCTCCGGCCTCAAATTATGCGCGCGCAGGTACTCCGCAAGCTTTACCGCGTCCGCGAGCGTGCTGCCGGGGTGCGAGCTCATGAGGTACGGCACGAGGAACTGCTTCTTTCCGTAGCGCTCGCTGAGCGAGGCGTACTTTGCCATGAACCTCTCGAAGACGGCGGCGGGCGGCTTGCCCATGCGGGTCAGCACGGCGTCGACGCAGTGCTCCGGGGCGACCTTGAGCTGGCCGGAGACGTGATAGCGGCAGAGCTCGGCGAAAAACTCCCCGCTCTTGTCGCAGAGCATGTAGTCGAAGCGGATGCCGCTTCGCACGAAGACCTTCTTGACGCCGTCGATTTTGCGCAGGCGGCGCAGGAGGTCGAGGTAGTCCGATTCGTCCGCGTCGAGGTTCGGGCAGGGCTTCGGGAAAAGACAGCCGCGGTCGCGGCACATGCCGCATTTTAGCTGTTTGGCGCAGGACGGATGGCTGAAATTCGCAGTCGGGCCGCCCACGTCGTGGACGTAGCCCTTGAAGAGCGGGTGCTTCGTCATGCGCTCGACCTCGCGCACTACGGACTCCGTCGAGCGCGCGGTGACGGTCCTTCCCTGGTGGAAGGCGAGCGAGCAGAAATTGCACGCCCCGAAGCAGCCGCGGTTGTGAATGACGGAAAAGCGGACCTCGTCTATCGCGGGGACGCCGCCGAGCTCGTCGTACACGGGGTGCGGCTCGCGCGTAAAGGGCAGCTCCGCGAGCGCGTCGAGCTCCTCCGTGCCGAGCGGCGCGGCGGGCGGGTTGACGATGAGGAATCTGTCCCCGTGCGGCTGGACGACGGCGCGGCCGGAGA
>JAFZAM010000134.1 GCA_017557265.1 Oscillospiraceae bacterium
CACGCTCCGCGCGCGAACAGTACGACGCCGGAGGTGTCGCGGTCGAGCCGGTTGACGGCCCGCGCCGTGGGGTCGATCGAGAGCGCGAGGTTCAGGAGCGTCCCCGTGTTGACGCGGCCGGTCGGGTGCGTGAACTGCCCGGCGGGCTTGCCCAGCGCGAAGAACCACTCGTCGGAATAAACGATCTCGCATTCGCCCGCCTCTGGCGCGACGGAGCAGGGCTCGTCGGGGACCTCGAGGACGAGCTTGTCGCCCTCCGATACGAAGGCGGTCACGAAGACGTCCGCGCCGTTGAGGGTTATGCTGCCCTCGGCCTTGGCGCGGCGCATGAGCGCGGCGGAGACCTTCATCGCGCCGCGCAGTACGGTCTTTATCTGCCTGCCGCTCTCGGCGGCGCTCACGACGTGTTCGAGCCTCATTTTTCGCCCTTTCCCGCGATCTTTTCCGCGAGCCTCACGCAGGGTATCGCCGCGAAGCCGACGAGCAGGCCGGCCGCGACGCCCGATACGAGCAGGAGCGGAAGCATGTAGGCGAGCTTTATCCCGCCGAGGACGGCGCAGGCGACCGCGAGCTGGGCTGCGTTGTGCACGACGCCGCCCGCGACGCTCACGCCGACGAGGCCGAAGCGCCCCGACTTTTTGAGCAGCAGCATGACGAGAAAGCTCGCGGCGCCGCCCGCGAGGGAGTATAAAAGCCCCGCGAAGCTGCCGAAGAGCAGCCCGCAGAGGACTATCTTGACCGCGCTGACCGCCGCCGCGCCGCGCGCCGAGACCGCATACATCGCCGTGAGCACGACGAGATTGCCCAGCCCCAGCTTCACGCCCGGAATTCCGGTGGGGATGAGCGACTCGAGGTACCCGAATACGATCGCCAGCGCGGCCATCACGCCGAGCACGGCGACCCTGCGGCTAGTCGACAATCTCGATCACGACCTTGTGCGGGAGGCAGACGATGAGCTGCCCCTCCGAGGATATGGCGCCGGTCTCGACGCAGACCTGATTCGGGCAGTCGGCCTCGACGACGGAGGCCGTCCCGCCGGAAATAACGAGCAGATTCGTCCCGCTCTCGCTCTCGATGAGGAGCTCCGCGTCCGTGTCCAGCGGCAGGGAGGCGTACTCCTCCCCGTCGACGGTCACGACGACGGTCGAGCCGCCGCCGCGAGGTATGAGCAGGAACACTATGAGCGCCGCCGCGAGCACGCCCGCGACGAGCAGGATATCGGCGAGGATACGCTTTTTCTTCATCCGAGCAGCCCTCCGAGCCCGTCCGAGGCTGCGACGCTCCCGTCGGGAAGATACCAGAGCGCCTCCGTCCCCTCGAGAGACTCAACGAGCGCGAGCCCCTCCTCGAGCGGCATGTTGAAAAGCCCGGTGCTCAGCGCGTCCGCGAGGCCGGAGTCGCGCGTCACGACAGTCACGGAGTTATACCGCGCGCTCGGAAAGAGCGTCTCCGGGTCTATGATGTGGTTAGAGCGGACGCCCTCGTATTCGAAGTACCGCTGATCCGCGCCGCTCGTGACGGCGGACAGCCCGGTGAGCGGGATGCGGACGTCCTCGTACTCCGTCCCGGAGAGCTCCGAGACGGCTATCTGCCACGGCTTCCCGTCGCCCCTCGCGCCTATCGTGCGGACGTTGCCGCCGACGGAAACGAGCCAGCCCGTCACGCCCTCCGCCTCGAGCTCCGCGCAGACGGCCTCGACCGCGAAGCCCTTGGCTATCGCGCCGACGTCGAGGCTCATCTCCGGGTCCGCGAGGCGGACGGTATTGCCCTCGATGACGATATCGTCGATGTTCGTATGCTTCGCCGCCTCGGCGAGCGCCTCCTCCGAGGGGGGAACGTGCGTATTTTCGCGCGCCTCGTGCCAGAGCGCGAGGACGCCGCCCATCGCGACGTTGACGCGCCCGCCCGTGAGGTCGTAGGCCTCCCGGGCGAATTCGAGCAGCGCTGTTATGCGCGCGTCGACCTCGACGGGCTCCCCGCCCGCCGCGAGGTTGACCGTCCTGAGGTTGTTCAGACCGTCGTATTCGTTATAGATATCGAAGAGCCTGTGGTACTCCTCGAGCGCGGACGTGATGCGCCCGTACGTCTCCTCAAAGCGCGCGCGGCTGCGCTCCCAGCCCGTCACGGAGGCGACCGTGTCGAAGAGGGAGGCGCTTATTACGGTCTTTGAATAGCTCCGCGGGGCGCAGCCGCCGAGCAGCAGCGCCGCGAGCAGGACCGCCGCGATGAGCTTTGAGAATTTTCGCATAAAAAACCCGTCCGTTATCGTTTTTTCATGTTTAGAATATCCCTTGACGGCGGGGATTTCAACAGATAAAATAATGTTAAGCGCATAATAAACGGAGGTAGGGGCCTTGACGGACGACAAAAAACGCTTCGACGAGCTCGCGCAGCGGGCCTATACGAGGGGCGTCCGCGTCTTCTCCGAGTTTCTCTCTCTCGACCTGCAGGGGGAGCTCGCCGCCATGCGCCTGCCCGTCCCCGTGACGTTCGAGGGCGGGTGCTTAAACGCCGAGCGCCGCGTCGCCTGCTTCGAGGGCGGGGCGGAGG
>JAFZAM010000135.1 GCA_017557265.1 Oscillospiraceae bacterium
CGAGCTTTTCTATCAGCTCATCTGCCTTCCCGCCGAAGTCGCTCCCGCTCTTGAAGGCGCGCGGAGCCGGCCACGGGGAGAGGTCGCGCTCCCAGTCCATGCCGTCGACGGTTATCACCGCTACGCCCTCCCCGAGGGCGGAGCAAAGCGAGCGGGCCTCGCGCTCCCCGCCTATGGCGTAGAGCGCGCGCCCGCCGTTTGACAAAACGCAGACTTTCAGCCCGTCCGACTCGAAAACGGCCGGGAGGGCGCGGTCAAATGAGGACATAAGTATCTCCGGTCAGCGGATGAAGTTCGTAAAGACGCGCTGCTCCTGCTTCGGGAGTCCGATGCCGGCCTTCTCGCCGGCCTCCCTGAGCTTGAGGAACCACGCCATGTTGCGCCCGAGCTGGCGCATGACGGCGAGACCCTCGAGGTCCTGCGCGACGTCCTCCGGCGTGCGGCCGTGGACCTCGTTCCAGTAGGACGAGGAGATGACGGGCATCTGGCAGATGGTCAGGTACTTGTTCATCTGGTCGAAGGTCGCGGTCGTGCCCGCGCGGCGCGCCGAGACGACGCAGGCGCCGGGCTTGAGGGAGAGCTTGCGCCCGCAGGAATAAAAGACGCGGTCCATGAAGGACGTGATCGCGCCGGACGCCGAGGCGAAGTGGACTGGCGTCCCGAAGACGAAGCCGTCGGCCGAGCCGGCTATGGCGTCGAAGTCGGCGACCCTGTCCTTGATGACGCAGCCGCCGCCGCGGAAGCATCCGCCGCAGCCGCGGCAGCCGGAGATGGGATCGGCGCCTATCCAGAAGATCTCGGTGTCTATGCCTTCCTCGCGAAGAGTCTTTTCGACCTCGCAAAGCGCTGTGTAGGTGCAGCCCTTCTCGTGCGGGCTGCCGTTGACGAGTATGACTTTCATTTGCGGGGCTCCTTTCGGTTTATTTGAGGAATCCGCTGATGATGCGCTCCTCGGCCTCTTCCTTCGAAAGCCCGAGCGTCATCAGCTTGAGCAGCTGGTCGCCCGCGATGCGGCCTATGGCGGCCTCGTGGACGAGCTGGGCCTCTACGTTGTTGGCGGCGATCTCGGGGACGGAGCTGACCTTGGCCTTGCCCATGATTATCGTGTCGCACTGGACGTGCCCGAAGCACTTGGCGTTGCCGACGACGCGCGGGCGGAAGACCTGCACGCTCTCGTCCTGCGCCACGGAGCGGGAGGTGATGCGCGCGCGGGAGTCGTCGCCGTTGAGGTCGACCTCCATCTCGGAGTCGGCTATCTGCTTACCGTGCGTCATGAGACGCTCGGTGATGACGACCTCGCAGCCCTCGGCGGCCTCGACGTAGGTCTGCCGCAGGGTCGAGTCGACGCCGCGTATCTGCACGGTCTCGAGCTCGATATAGGAGTTTTTCTGCATGTATATGAGGGTCGTGGGGTTCATGATGCGCTCGCCGGTGCCCTCGCCCTCGCCGTAGTGCTTCTCGACGTAGCGCACTCTCGCGCCCTCCTCGAGATAGAAGGCGTGGATGCCGTCGTGCTGGGAGGTGTCGCAGCCGGAGTTGTGAATGCCGCAGCCCGCGACGATGAGGACGTCCGAGCCCGCGCCGACGAAGAAGTCGTTGTAGACCGTCTCGCCGTAGCCCGACTGAGTGATGATGACGGGGATGTGGACGCTCTCGTTTTTAGTCCCGGGCTTGATGCGGATATCGATGCCGGGCTTGTCCGTCTTGCTCGTTATCTCGATGTTCGCCGTGCTGTTGCGCCCGGCGGCCTCGCCGTCCCTGCGGATGTTGTAGGCCCCTATGGGTATCTCGTGCAGGTCGGCGACCTGGGCGAGCAGATTTTTCTCTATATCGTTCATTTGCGGTCCTCCAGAAACGCACAGCCGGGGACGGTGGCGTTCATGATCTTCGGGAATATCTCCTCGGTCGGGCCGCTCATCGAGACCTCGCCGCCGGAGATGAGGATTATCTCGTCCGAGAGGCGTATGATGCGCTCCTGATGCGAGATGATGATGAGCGTGGCCTCCGAGTTCTCGTGCAGCTCGCGGAAGGTCTCCGTCAGGCGCGCGAAGCTCCAGAGGTCTATGCCCGCCTCCGGCTCGTCGAATATCATGAGGGAGGCGTTGCGCGCGAGCAGGGAGGCGATCTCGATGCGCTTGAGCTCGCCGCCGGAGAGGCCGGCGTCAATTTCGCGCCCCTGATAGTCGCTCGTGCAGAGCCCGACCTGCGTCAGGTACGCGCAGCACTCGCCGTCGGTGAGCTCCCTGCCGGCGGCTATGGAGAGCAGGTCGGTGACCAGCATGCCCTTGAAGCGCGGCGGCTGCTGGAAGCCGTAGCTTATCCCGAGCTTGGCGCGCTCCGTGACGTCGAGGCCTGTGATATCCGTCCCGTTATAGGTCATCGACTCCGCCGTCGCGGGGACGAGGCCCATTATCGCCTTGGCGAGCGAGGTCTTGCCGCCGCCGTTCGGGCCGGTTATGACGACGAAGCGCCCCGTCTCGATATCGAGGTCTATGTTTTTGAGTATGCCGAGCGGACCGTGCTCCGTCTCGACTTCGTAGTTGAGCCCTCTGATGGAAAGCATGTCTTTACCTCTGTTTCTGTCTATTCCGCGTCCGGGCGGACCATGTTTATCGCGCCGAAGCGGTTGAAAAGCTCCATCTTGCCGACGAGGCCGGCGAACTCGCCGTCTATCGTCCACGAAAACGGAACGTCGCATTCAAAGCTGATGTGCGAGGTCTTGAAGAAAAGGATGTTTTTGCTCTTGAAGGAGCGGGTGAAGATGGCGTTGACGGTATCCGCGAATTCCGCGACGTTCGCGGGCGTCTTTATGAGCAGGACCTCGAAGACGCCGTCGTTCATGTCGACCTGGTCGCGCGTGAGCTTGATGAGCCCCGCGAGCGATGTGGAGTTGCTCACGCCGCCGTAGATGAAATCGTCCTCGACGTCGATCTCGTCGGAGACGACGCGGACGCGGTACTTGTGCAGGTCGGCGAGGGACTTTATGCCCTCGAGCAGATAGGCGGGATAGCCTATCGCGTTCTTGACGTCCTGCGGAGCGGAGTAGGAGGCGCTCGTGAAGCTCCCGAAGGAGGCGACGTAGGAGAAGAACTTGCCCGTGCCCGTCTCGCCGACGTCGAGAGGGGAGGCCTTTCCCGAGACGGCGTCGCGCGCCGCCTGCACGGGGTCCTTGGAAAGCCCGAGCCCGGCAGCGAAATCATTCGTCGTGCCGGCGGGTATATACCCGAGCTCGGGCTTCTTCTCAAGATGCATGAGGCCGTTTATGACCTCGTTGAGGGTGCCGTCGCCGCCGAAGCAGACTATGCGGTCGTAGCGCGAGCCCGTCTCTGCGACGATGCGCGCGGCGTCTCCGCCGTACCTCGTGGAATAGAGGTACGTGTTATAGCTGCTCGCGAAGACCGCGTCCGCCGCGTCGAGAAACGTGTTCTGGGCGCGGAAGCTGCCCGCGGTCGGGTTCCTTATGAAAAGCAACTGGCGGCTCATAGGCGCATTTATCCCCCGGATAAGATAGGTTTTCCCCGAAGCGGGATATTATTTGCAGTGGTCGGACTTTTTAAGGACGGTCGCGACGGTGTTGCCGGCGAAGAGCGCGGCGGCGTTGACCTCGTCGTAGTCGACGTGGATGAACGTGGCGTGCGTGGGGCCGACGCGGGCTATGCAGGAGTCGAAATAGAGGGAGCGGGGCCCGTCGATCCTGAGGATGACCTCCTCGCCGTCCTTGATGCCGAAGCGCTCGGCGTCCTCGGGGCAGCAGTGCAGGTGGCGCTGCGCGATGATGACGCCCTGCTTGAGCTCGACGCTGCCCTTCGGGCCGACGAGCGTGCAGCCCGGGGTGCCGGCGAGGTCGCCGCTCATGCGGATGGGGGCGTCGATGCCGACGGCGCGCGCGTCGGTAAAGGACATCTCGACCTGGTCCTCCTTGCGGCAGGGCCCGATGATGACGACGCTCTTGAAGGTGTTCTTCGGTCCGACGACGTCTATGCGCTCCTCGCAGGAGTACTGGCCGGGCTGGGAGAGCATCTTCTTCGGGGTGAGCTCGTAGCCCTTGCCGAAGAGGACGTCGAGAGTCTCGCGGGAGACGTGAACGTGCTTGCCGCTGCCTTCAACGGTCACTTTGAAATCTTCCATTTTCGTTGCATCTTCTTTCCGTTTTTTATTTGAGAGGGGCGCCGCCGCGCCGGAGCGCAGAATGCCCCAATTTGCATATAAAAGATTATATCTCAAAAGCATGGCGTTTTGCAAGAAGCGCGGAGCAAAAAGGCGGCCCCGGAGCGGGAAAATTTGTCTCCCTCGGCGCAACTTCGTCATTTACAAACGCCGCGGCGTTTGTTATAGTATACAAAGAGTTATCAAAAAGGAGCAAAAGACATGAAGGAAGGATTTCCGGCGATACTGTCGCTGCTCAGGCGCGAAAAGGGCGTCAACCAGCGCGCGGCGGCGGCTAAGCTGAATATATCGCAGGCGCTTTTGTCGCACTACGAAAACGGCCTGCGCGAGCCCGGCCTGGAGTTTCTGACCCGGGCCTGCGATTACTACGGCGTCTCCGCCGACTATCTCCTCGGACGGACCGAGGGGAGGACCTCCGGCCTGCCCGGCGGCGAGGATTCCCTCTCCGCGGCCTGCTGCAAGGGGGTCGTAGAGCTCTTTTCCGGCCTCGAGAAGAGGGGGGACGAGGCTCTTTCCGAGAAGGCCGCCGAGGCCGTC